>JAJZCU010000290.1 GCA_021828935.1 Planctomycetota bacterium
GTGGCGAGTTTGCCGAACCGCGGGCCCTGCGGGACATTGCGTATCAGCAAATGCGGGTACTGGACTTAACGGCGCCAACGCTGCGCCAACAACAAAGGGCGGTGCATTTTATCGAATGCCAGCTTAAGCGCGGCGGCGTATTGGTGCATTGCAAGGCCGGCTATTCGCGCACCGCGGCCATCGCCGGAGCGTACCTGCTGCACAGCGGCCGCGTTACAACCGCGGCCGATGCGCTGGCGATGCTACAGGCCGCCCGGCCGCGCATCGTCGTGCGGCCCGAAGCCAGGCGGGCGATCCAGCGGTATGAGATAGAGAACGGCCGCCAGCCGGGCGCGAAGCGAAGTGCGCAGCAAAATTCAAATGCTGTGATCGGCGGCGCAGCGGGGCGGGGGCCTTAAGCCGCTTGGGCCGCTGCCGGTCGTTGATGAATCTCGCGGGACATCATTATAATCTCTGGCGATGGCAATGCGAAAATGCTTGCCGCGCAGCCTCCTTGCGGTGTTTATGGAATCGGCCGAATCCGCCCAAACGATTTTTGACAACAATATTGCAGCGCTGCGCCTGTGGAATGCCGCCGGGGCGGATTTACTTACAAATGCGGTAGTGGACGCTGGGTGGAAGCCCGTGCTGGGCCGCGACGGCACGGCCACTTTCCGGCGCCCTGTGCCGGGGGACACGACGCGCGTCGAATGGCTGGGCGGCACGGGCAGCCCGCGGGCCACGGCGGCGGCCATGGTGGCGCACAGCGAACCAGGCACGGGCAACGCGTTGGGTCTGGGCCTGGGCGCCGGCTTCCCATGGCCGGCATTGCTGAAACGCATGGCGCCGCAGCAGGTTCTGTTTGTGTGGGAGCCGCAAATTGACTTAGCCCGTCTGGCGCTGCAGGTCTGCGACCTGCGGGAGGTTATCGCCGCCGGACGATTGATTGTTATGGTGGGAGCAAATCCACGGGATCAGTACGCGGCCGTTCTGGCAACGCATCCGGGCATTGATGCCGCGGACGTGCTCCATCCGTTGCCCAGCCTGTCCACCGAACAGCGGAACAGCGCCTTCCGCGCGGCGGAACCCATGGTGCGGGCCGCAATGGAAGAGCGCATGGCGGCCATTGCCGAAGCGGCGGAAGATTGTGAAAAAATCTACAGGGAATCGGCGCCCGCAAAATCAGGGCGGGGGCTGGTGTTAGCGGCCCAGGGCGGCGCTCCCGCGGGATATAGCTTGATAAACATCGTTGGCGCCGTCCGCCGGGCTGCGCCCTCTGCCGACGCCGCCAAGATGCATGGTGAAACAGCCATTGCTTCCATCGCCTTGGATAGCCCGCTGTGTACCTCGCCGCTGCTGTGGCTGCAAACCATCGCCCGGCGGCGTCCCGATTGGATTGCGGCGAATGCGTTCCGCTGGCAGTTGGGCAACGGAATTCCGGACAAGCTGCTCGTGGAAACATGGATCCCGCCGACCGTCGCATCTGAATTTTGGCGCAAGGATCGCTTTGGAACCCCAGCCCGGCTGGGCCCGTATGACCGCGTGGTGTGCCATTTTGCGCAGCACATGGAGTTAATAAAGCAACGCCTGGACGAACACGGCCTGGCTGCCGAACGCCTGGAGTTGCGGCCGCTGCCAATGCTCAACCCCGCCAATCCCGCGGCCTATGTCGGGGGTGACCGCGTAGCGATCTTCGGCGATGTGCCGCGCTACGATGCGGCGTCACTGGGTTGGACCCTGCCTTCGCACGGGGCGGTTTGGAAGGCGGCGCAGTGGATCATTGAACAGAACCCGCTGGCCGCCGATGACGCCGCCGTGGAAAAATTGTTAACGCAGGCCCAGCGCCAGGTGGCGGTGGAACTTAATGATGCGGCGGTATTGGAAGACATGCGTTTTGCCCTTCGGCACATGTTGTTGCCGGGGGCGATGCTGGCCGGCTTGGCGCGGTTGTTGGAAAAAACGGGGCAGGCATTGATCTGCGTGGGCGCGGGATGGGAACGTTTGGAATTAAAAAATGCGGTATTGATGGCGTGCGACGCCGCGCCGGCGTCGTGGATTTCCGACGCGGCGCTGGCGGTACACGCGAACCCAGCGGGCATTTTTTCGCCTTTGGTGCTTATTGCCGCCGGCGCGGGCGTGCCGATGGTGGCCGCGCAAAACGCCCGTGACGCCATGTCCGGCGGCCTTAAAACGTTCTTTGATAAAACCGCCGGGCCCCAGGCGCAGATGCTGTTGTGTGCCCCGGAAAGATTGTCAGCAACGGTGGGTCGCCTCATGTCTGACGCCCCGGCCCGCGCCGCCATGGGCCGGCGCGGCCGGGAAAAGTTGCTGCGCCATTGCGATGCTCAAAGCCCCCCGACGCTGCCCGATACCGCCGCCGCGGCATCGGCTGCGGCGCGCTCATGAACCATGGGCGGTGCGCGGTCATTGTTTTGTTGGCTATGAAGCCGCGACCGCGGGCGGCGCCCGGCGACGGAGTAAATCGCCGGATTAAAAAGGGTCGCCGGTGCGTCGTAGCCGGCGTATAAATATGCCGGCGCGCCAAGCCGCAGGCGCAGATGCGCCGCTCCGATATCTATCCACAGATTAACACAGATTCGACGGCGAACCGCGAAGATATTACGCACGCCATCGCCGCCGCGCGCCGACGGGCCGCCGCACGGGGCTCGGATTAGTTTTCCGCCATTTTTTCCGCCACAGAACTCCGGCAAATTGGCGCCCCGATTTTGGAAAATTATTGGATGCCGGATCCGCTCACGAGGCGATGCTCCCAGCTTCAAACGCCAGCGCGCCGAATAGATTCGAACCGCGGAATGATTGGTAGGGCACATAAAGTCGCACCCGAATCACGTTGCCGGTGGCGCTGACGCTGAACACGGCGGGCGCCGTGCGGCGCGGGAAGGCCTGCGGTGTGGGCCCCCGCTGCGGTGGCATCAGGATGCCCAGCCTTTTGGCGGGGCTCCATTTAACGCCGGTAAGGAACACGGCCGCCAGCGCGTGGGGCAACACATGGCGGCGAGCTTGGACCAGTACCGCGCCGGGTTTGACGTCCTTGCCGGAGGCCAGCCGGGCAATTGTGTGCCGGGCCGTAGCGGCGTACCAGGTTGCCACTGTCATCAGTCGGCCGTTGCCTGCGGCGCGGTAACAAACCAGCAGCGGAATCGCGGGCCGCGGCTCGCGCTTTATTGCAGGCGGTCGGTCCCACCAAACCGCCGCACGTGTCATCGTCATGCCGCCGGGGCCGCGAAGGCGCGTTGCCTTGAAGAACCACCGCGAGGCGTTGCGTTTCGGTTGCCGCATTGGCGCAAGCAGGGGCGATTGCAATTCTTCCAGGCCGAAGCGGGCCCAGCCGGTGGCATGGGATGTCAGATCGGCGAAATGCGGAGCGCCGGGGGGATTTAAGTCCGGGCCGCGGGACAAGTAGCGAAATTGATCGCCATGCGACAAGTGATGCACGATAAAATCTAACAGGCGTTTCGGGTGCGGCGACGTATCGACTTCCAATCCGCGCACGCGGCGGCGCTGCGACTGGCCGGCGACGAACTTTGGCGCATAGGCAATGCATTCGCATCGGCCCAGGGCGGGCAGAAAATGATCAAACGGCGCCGCCCATGCCACCAGTTCCTGGCGCCGGCCACCGTGCAGTGCCGACGCGCAACCATTAAAAAATGCCTTCGCCGTGCCACCCAGCGCCGCCCCGTTCCAATTCACATCCGCCGCCGCCAGCGGATGACCATACGGAATGCCGGCCAGCGCCGGGCCGGGCAGCGGCCGCAGCTTGTGAATCAATTCCGAGAACCGCGAATGCCGCTTGAGCGTGGCCAGAAGGTCAATGGTCAGGCCGTTTTTCTGCAAATGTACGCCTGCGGCAACTTCTTTGACGCTTCCCAGGCCGGCATTCAAAACATGCGCAATTTGTTTGCGGACCGCCCGCCTGATGCCGTGGCTTCGCGGCGCGTACAACGCGTTGAGCTCCTGACTGATAAACCCGCCGGGCTTCGCCGCGTATTGGCCGATCGCGGGCCGCACGT
>JAJZCU010000291.1 GCA_021828935.1 Planctomycetota bacterium
GCCAGTTGCACATATTCCCGCACTTTTCCCAGGCCGACAACCAATAAATTCCATCGACTGGTGGTCGCCGCCACGGTGCGGATGGCCCATTCCAAACCTTTGCGTCTGAAGTCATGGCCGACAAACAACGCCACGCGGTGACTCTCATTAAGTTGATAAATGCCGCGAAACCAGGCCCGCATTGCCGGATCGGGCGGGCACGGGTCATCAACCATGTTCGGGTTTGGCAGCAGCGCGATACGCTCCGGGGGCACAGCAAAACGTTGGGCAAATTCCTGCGCCATGATGGGGCTGATACAAATGATTTTCCACGCGCCGCCGGTTTCCGGCGCAGCCGCCGCACGCCGTTCCAACGCCAGCAGGGCGCGCTGCTTGGCGGAAAGTTTGAGCATCACCCGCTTGAATTCCGCGCCGCCCGGCGTATTGCGGCTGGCAATGGCCTGGGCCTGCATTCGGGCGTATACGCCGGCGTGCGGATGATAAATATCTCCCGCCCACGCCACGCTCATGCTGTGAACAATGTCCATTGGATGTTGGCGACGCCAGGCCCTCGCCCGGCGGCCAAAAAGGCGGAAGCCCGGTCCGGTGCGCATCTTTACGCGGCTGATGGGATGAATGTGGATGTTAGCATTAAATTGATCGCCGGGCTCGGCGGGGGCTGGCCCATGGGCCGCCGCGGAGGTCTGGGCATCATGCGAAGCGCCGCGGCTGGCGGCGTGGCGGCTGTGGCGACGCGGCGTAGCGTCCCGGCAAAGAATGTGAATTTCATGCCCGCGGTCCGCCAATTGCCCGGCCAGCCATACCGTTAAATGTTCGGCGCCGCCGCGGGTGGCGTCAAAGTGTTCTATGACCAGGGCGATTTTCATACAACCTCGGGGGCATGATCAGCCAGCACTAAGCGATCACCAAATGCAGGGACTTTTTAGAGGATTTCAGCAATTTTTTCCAGTACCCGCTCCGGTTCTATGCGTTGCATGCAGCGGTGGTCGATGGGGCATGTTTTTAATTGGCAGGGGCCGCACGGCACGGGGATTTGAATTTGCCTTTCCTGTTGAAAAAATGTTTCAGCCCAGCGCGGATCGGTGGGGCCGAAAAGCGTTACCACCGGAATGTTGAAAGCGACGGCGAAGTGGCGCGGGCCCGTGTCGTTGCAGACCATCAGGCGGCTGCGCGCCACGAGGGCTTTTACCGCGCCTAATGACACGCCGGCGCTATTGTTAAAATTGCCCAGCGCCATGACGCGGGGCGCCGATGGGCCGGAAACGGGACTGACGGAAGCAACTTGCGGCAGCGCGGCCAGGATCGCATCGACGAGCGGCTTTTCCGCGGGCGACCCGCCGATCAGCACGGTCATGCGCCAGGGGCCGCCGGGCCGGGCGAGATCCCGGGCGACTTGGGCAAAGCGTTCAGGCATCCAGCATTTCGATGCGCCGAAATTGGCGCCGGGAAACAGCAGGGCCAGCGGGGCATCGGCGGGAATGCCCTGGGCGGTGAGCGAATTTTGCGCTTCATCTATTTCGGCCGTGGTCAAGCCCAGCTCCATCCGGCGGACATCATCATGCTCGGTGATGGCTTTGAGTTCCGCTGATTCCCGTTCCAGGTAATGGGCCAGCGCCAGATAATAATCAATGGTGGGCAGGGGCTGAAAGTCACGGCGCAACACGCGGCGCGGCAGGGGGCCTGGTTCCGTGGCGGCGGCGCCCCCTTCTTGCGATGAACGGTTGCCTTCAGCCCGGATGCGCCGGATCTCCGCCATCCGCGCCGCATGGGCGGCGCGTTCCTGTGGCGTGCGGCGTTGCGGGTAGAGCACATCGGTTAACAAGGCCCGGCGATACTCGCGGGCATAGCCCAGTCGCCGAGGAATACCCGCCCGCCACGCCAGCCACGCGCTGCGAAAACTGTTGGGCAGCAGAATTGCCAGGTCCGCCTTGTGGGCGGCCAGCAATCGGGCAGAAGCCGCGATATCCGGCTTGCCGCCGGCTTCCACGGCGTACGGCTGTGCGCTGTTAACAAATGGCAGCCCCGCCAGGACCGGCGAAACCAGGCGGTTATGCATGGCCATGATATCGGCGTGCGGGTACAGGCCGCGCAGCGCGCGCAGAAAAGGCGTGGCCATGACGGCATCGCCCAGCCAGTTGGGCATGATCACGGCAATGCGCGTTGCGGGAATGGTGGGCGTGTCCATAAGCGTAGTTATCAACGGAAAGGGGCGATGAGTGCAAGTGCCGTGCTCCGTGCCAAAGTCGTTCCAGCCAATCCAGATGCTTTGCCGGGACGGGCAGCCGATGTTTGACGGCTTTGCTTCCAAAAAAGCCCCACAACCGCGCGAGGGCTGCACGGGAAAGCTACCTGTGCTCGGTCCTTGTTTTTTGGGCGGAACATGGCCGCTGTGACGATAATGGTTGCTCTGGATCCGGCCACCTGCCGGTCGGCATTCTACGGAGGTACTCATATGGCCGGACGGCCGGCTGGCCCCTTATCCGAGCCGTACGCGCAACTGCGCATCGCCGCGAGACGGGATTTAAAGAGCGCCGAGACTAACGCGTGTTTGAGTTCCCTCATCGGCGTGTCGTTGGACTTTCTCAAAGCTCAATGCACGGTTGTCCCGTTGAGATCAGCAGTTCCGGGGAAAGACTATTTCGCCTATGCGAGCCGCGACCTTCCGACCGCGCTTTCCAGGCCAGTGAATAAGGCGCTTTTCATAGCCCAAGCAAATGCTGTAGTCGCCCAGTGGAAGAAATGGGCGCACGGCAGTCATGAAGCGACGGGGACAGAGCGGCTTTCTTACACGATGGGCACCGCCTACGCCGTCGCGAGCGATTTATTCGACAGGAATAACAAAAAGGGCCCAGCCACGTATTTTGAAATTCTGGTGGGCCACTTGTTCGCCAAGTCGGTCGGTTTTAACCCGACAAAGCGCGTGGAAATTCCGTTGCCCGGCAGCGCGGTCGCGATGACAATGGACTTCCTCTTTGACGTTGGAAGCCATTGCCCCAGGATACACCTGCCGGTAAAAACCTCTTCGCGGGAACGCGTAGTGCAGGCGTGGGCGCACCAGCGCCTACTTGACGCCGCGTACGCCGATACGCGATATCGTGGCATACTTGTGGTGCATTCCGAGACGAAATTGAATTTGCAGTCACGGGAAGTCGTCGAAATATGCGTGCCCGGGCAATGGCGAGCGTACCAGAAGTTCCTTTCACGTATGGACAGAATATATTACTTCGACACCCCGGCCCGCTATGCAAAATTGGCCGCGGATTTTCCCAATGAGATTCCGCTCAAACAGTTTTCGGCATTTTTTGCTGAAAGAGAGGCGCTGCTGAAAACTGCTCTTCATGGGGCAAATTGTTCCGGTCCAGCCTAATGATTTGCCCCGGCAGCCCTTTCCACCTCGCCTTCCCGCTGGATTTGCGAAAGACGAGGAAATACGAATGGTTTTTTCGGGCATGCGCCTGCGTAAGCACGCGGCTAACTCCGGGCTTGCCGTTACGCATAACCACGAAAAGGTCTTCGCAGATAAAGCCTATGGCACACAATTCATTAATAATTTCAACGTGCGTAAGCCTCTGCTGGTTGGCGCATACTTCGTCCTGACACTTAACAATATACCATCCCTCCGGACGAAGAACCCGCAAGGCCTCGCGAGCACTGCGAAAATAGAGATCAAGGACCGCCTCGTGATACTTTTTTCCGTCGTCACTGCCGGCCTTGTTGTTCTGATAATATCCTTCAAAGTTTTGATGGCCGGAGTGGGCTGTTCCACCGGGCGTATGCATGTACGGTGGATCAAAAACAACCGCGTCGATTGAGCCGTCGTTATACGGCAAACGGCGGCTGTCGACCCCCGTCTGCATGTCCGTTGCTAAGACCTTATAGCGGCTCGGGGGCACATTCCGCCAAAACACGCCTTTCCCAAACGTAACGTCCGCTACAGTGCTGCCCGGCGCCACGAAGAGCACCATGACGTCGGGGAATATTTCGTCATTCGTACCCTGCGACGCCGTAA
>JAJZCU010000292.1 GCA_021828935.1 Planctomycetota bacterium
TATCCAGTTGCTGTTCAATCGGTTGAACTATGAACTCCGCCCGGCCCTGCGCGGCGGCGATTTGAGCATTGGTGACCGACCCAGGCCCATTGGCGTAACGTATGGATGCGATGTTTGTAAAGCGGCTGTTGATTCTCTTCGCCTTTCTGGCGGTAGGCGTAACGGCGATTGGAATGCGCCTGGCCCAACTGCAAGTGGCACAGGTGAAGCATTGGCGCGATGAGGCCAAGACCTTCATCAATCGGCATTACATGATTCCCACCACGCGCGGCGCGATTCTGGACTGCAAAGGCCGCTATCTGGCGCTGGATCAGCCTTGTTACAACTTGGCCATCGATTACCGCGCCATGAACCATGATGACGGTTGGATTACCGAACAGGCCATCGCGCGGCTCAAGGCGGAAGGCAAGACGCGGCTGCAGCGCATCAGACTTCTGGCGGCCACGAAGCGCAAAATAAACCACGAGATTAATGCCATTCCGGCCGCCATTGCAAAGCATTGCCACGTCACCATGAGCAAGGTGTTGGAACGTTTTGACGAAATTCGCTGGCGCATCCGCGCGCTGCGGCAGGATTTGTGGTCGAAGCGGTACAGCCGGGAGAACGACATTCGGCAGGGCGTTCACCTGGGAGAATTGGAAAAAAATGTGGCCGTGCGGGAACAATATCTGGCCCACACCATAATCCCGGCCATCAGCACGCGGGAGGCGTATTACTTCGCGGAGCACGCGAACCGTTATCCCGGATTGGTGCAGGTGGACAGCACGCGGCGCTGGTATCCCTATGGCAGCGTGGCGGCGCAAACCATCGGCGTGTTGCGACCGGTGAGTCCCGCCATGCTCAAAAAGCATCCATTCATGCTGCCGCGCACCGGCGCAACCGCCGCGGACGATACGCCGAAAAGTTTGGCCGGCTATCTGCCCGGCGATCTGATGGGCGCCAGCGGCGTGGAGCGGGCCATGGAAAGGCAGTTGCACGGGGCGCGCGGCATGCGGCTGGTGACGCTGGAAGGGCGCGAACACCGGGCGTTGCGCATCGCGCCGGTGCCCGGGAAGAATGTGCAGTTAACGCTTGATATCCGCGTGCAGCAGGATTTGCAGAAGGCCATTCTTGATCCGTCAAAAAAATTATTAATCGGGGCCGACGGTCATCGGCATCCCGTGGCGGTGGCTATTGTGCGGGTGCGCAACAGCGATATTTTAACGCTGCTGTCACTGCCCACGTATAACCTCAACACGTACCACCAACGCATCGCAGAGCTGTTAAAAGAGACCCACCGCCAGCCGCTGATGAACCGCGCGCTGGGCGCGGCGTACCAGCCCGGCAGCATTGTAAAACCCCTGGTTAGCGCGGCGGCTCTGACCACCGGGGTAATCCAGCCCGGGGAGACCGTGGATTGCCGGGGTTACTTATTTCCCGGCCATCCCACGGTGTTCCGGTGCTGGATTTACACGGAAGCCGGCATCGGTCACGGGCCGGTGGATGTGCAACGGGCGTTGGAACAATCGTGTGATGTATTCTTTTACACGATGGGCATGCGGCTGGGATTGCAGCGCATTGTGGCTTGGGACCGGGCCTTTGGTCTGGATCGCCGGGTACACCTGGGACTCATTGAAGACTCGCGTGGATTGCTAATATCGCCCCACGCGAAACTTACGCCGCTGCAGGCCCGCAATGACGCCATTTTTCTGGGCATCGGGCAGGGGCCCATTGCCGTTACGCCGCTGCAAATGGCCAACGCGTATGCGGCGTTGCTGCGCGACGGGCTGTACAAAACCCCGCGGCTGATCGTGGGCGCCGAGCGCCCGGCGCCCTATCAGATTCCCATCGCATCGGATGTGTTGCCCTTGGTGCGCCGCGGCATGCGTCTGGTGGTGGCGGGCGCCAAAGGCACCGCGCCGGTGATGCGCATGCGAATTCCGGTGGCGGGCAAAACGGGCACCGCCACGGTGTTTCGCAATGTGATCAAGCACGGAAAACAGACCGTCATCAAGGAAGACAATGCGTGGTTTGTTGGCTATGTGCCCGCGAATCATCCGAAGTATGTGATAGCGGCGGTGATGGAATTTGGCGGCGAAGGTGGGGCGGCGGCCGCGCCGTTGGTGCGACAGGCCATTCTGGCGTTGGAACGCAACGGATATTTGCCGCCGGTGGATTTAACCGGTGCGGGGCGGGCGCGGTTTGCCGCGCGCCGCATCCGCAATCATGTGCGGTAGGGCTGCGGCGATGGTGCCAGGGCGCCGCGCTTCCAACGGAAGGATTTTTAACGCCAAAAGACATGCGAAAACTCTGGTCCATTATTCTTCCGCGCCTTGCCGCCACGCAGGCCGCCTGGCCTATGCTCATGGCCGTGGCGCTGCTGTTCATCGCCAGCATGTTGGCGGTACACGCCAGCGCCCCCGGGCGTGTGGCGGCCCAGCAACTTCATATGATTATTGGGCTGGTGGTGCTGGTGGGGGTGATGATTCCCAATTATCAGCGCATTGGCTCGCTGTCCTATATCTTCCTTTTTGGCGCATGCCTGTTGCTGGGGGCGGTGCTGCTGGCCTCGCCCATTAAAGGCAGCCATCGCTGGTTCCTGCTGCCCGGAACCATCGCCTTTCAGCCCAGCGAACTGGCCAAGCCGGCATTTGTGCTGGCCGTGGCGTGGTATCTGCATTTCCGCAAGGATTGCCGCACCCTGGGCTCGCTGGTTGTACCATTTTTAATAACCATTATTCCCATGGGCATGATTTTGGTGGAACCGGATCTGGGCACCGCCTTGCTTTTGCCCTTCACGCTGTATGCCATGCTTATTGCGGCCGGCGCCCGCTTCCGGCACCTGCTGCTGATTGCAATAATTGCCCTGGTGGCCCTGCCCGGTTTTTATCCATTCATGCACACCTATCAAAAGCAACGTATCATTGCCATGTTTGAACAGGGCCAGGGCACCGCGCGGCAACTCCGCGGCGATATGTATCAGCAACACCAAAGCAAAATCACCGAAGGCAGCGGCGGCCTCTGGGGGCAGGGCCTCTCCGGGGCCGACCATGTTCGCCACGGCCTTTTGCCCGAAGCGTACAATGATTTCATCTTCGCGGTCGTTGGTAATCAATGGGGTTTTGCAGGCAGCGCCGGGGTGCTGCTGCTGTACCTGGCGTTTTACGGCGCCGCACTGGAAATTGCCGCATCCACCGATGAGCCGTTTGGACGGGTGATGGTGGTGGGGCTGTCATCCCTGATTGTCATGCAGGCGATGATTAACATTGCCATGACCACGGGTCTGTGTCCGGTGGTGGGCATTGCGTTGCCGTTTGTCAGCTATGGTGGCAGTTCATTGGTGACGGACATGCTGGCGGTGGGACTGATGCTTAACGTTTCGGTGCGGCGCAGCCGGCGTCTGGGCCCGCGGACAGTGGAGTATCTTTCCGTCTCATCACGGGCGGGCGAAAGTTTCAGCGGAGTGTGACGCGCCGAATGGGGCGCCACCACGGCGACGGGCGCACATATGTTGAACGAATGCGAATCATGAATATATGGTGGAGAAAATTAATGTGCATACGAACGCGCACGGCGCCAAAAATTTCAAATCCGTGACCAGACCTGTTAGCCGCCCGCGCCGGCACACTGGCCCCGCTGGGCCGCGACGGGCGCGTGGCGGCTAATCAGGGCATGAAAATTTCATACCACATAACGGTGCGCGCGCGGACGCCCCCCTTTTTGATCATTGCTGTCCCGCCCACGCGGCCCCTGCGGATTCCCACAGATTCGGCGGCGAAGACGGAACCGCCGATGACGCGGATAAACGCGGATACGACGGCGCGGCACGGAATGATTGTCAAACGGCGAACCGCCAAGCATGGCGGCGCAAACATATAGCCCCCGGCTCGCCGGGGGTGGGGTGCCGGCATGGCGGATCTTGTTAAATAACAGTAATGCGGGCCGCCGACCGAAACCGTAGCCCGCAAGGGCGCATGAAAATAGCCCG
>JAJZCU010000293.1 GCA_021828935.1 Planctomycetota bacterium
CACATCCTGCCCAGTGGTGATGTATGACAGCGCCTTGCTGGCCTTTTGCGCCACATTAAACAACACGCCAAACGACACCGCCTCATCAAGCTTGGTGAAAATGATGTGATCCACCCGCACCGCCGAAAAACGCTCCACCGCGGATTCCATCGCTTTTTGCGTACACGTTGATGACAGCACCAAATGCACTTCCGTGGGCCCGGCGGCCTGCACAAAGCCCGCCAATTCATTGAGTTTTAGTTGGTCGTGCTGCGACCGCCCCACCGTGTCTATCAACACGCTATCACAGGATGAAAACTCTTTCATGGCGCCCACCAATTCCGCCGGCGTGAGCACCACTTTTAATGGAACACCGATGATATTGGCATAGGTGCGCAGTTGATCGACCGCGGCAATGCGGTAGGTATCAATGGTGATCAACCCCACGTTGTGCTTTTGGCGAAGCTTCAACGCGGCGGCCAACTTGGCGATGGTCGTGGTTTTGCCTACGCCCGTGGGACCAATTAAGCAGAGACTGCGGCAGCCGCGACCGGTGTTGGGCCGCGCCACCTGCGCCGCCGCGCACGGCACTAATTTTTCCAGCCGCAACAACAACTGTTCCCGCACGGCGGCGGGGTTGGACAACTGCTCGCGCGGCAGGTTTTGTTTAACATCATCCACGATGCGCAGGGCGATTTCGTCGGCTACCTGCTGTTCCAACAGCGAGCTATACGCGCGGGAAAGTTGTTCAGGAAGATTGGCATCCGCCCCCGGAAAGCTGCGCGTGCGCTGCAGCAAACTTTCCACCATGGTACGCAGGGCCGAAAGTTCGCTGCGCAACTCGAATCCGGGGCTTTTCAACACCGCGGCCGCCATGTCACGCGTGGAGGCGTGAGTTTCCGCCGACGGCGCGGCCACCGCCGTGCCGGAAGCCGAACCGGAACCCGAAACAGGTCCCGCCCCAGCGCCATACGCCTTCCGCACCACATGCCGCGATTCAAATTCATCCGCGGCTTTGCGCTGCCGTTCGTCACCGGCGCCGGCGGCGGCCCTGGCGCTGCCCACTCCCCCCGCGCCTTGGCGCTTCGCGGCCACCGCCCGCTTGCCTTGAATATTGACGTCCAGACTTGCAGTTATTTCTACGACTTCACGGCTGCCCACGCCCATCACGCCCCCCTTGCGGAATGTGCGCGTGTGCAAAATAACCGCCGTCGGGCCCAATTCGCCCTTCACCAGCGCCAGGGCGTCGGCCATGCTGCCAGCCTCATACCGCTTCACCGTCATGTGCCGACTCCTGCGACTCCAACCGACTCCACATTCACTCCTTTGGCAATTTCGTTGTACGCCAGCACGGCCACCGCCGGCAGCGCCGGCTCAATCAAGCGGCGCAAATAACTGCGCACCTGCGGTGAACACAGCACCACGGCGTTGTGCCCCTGCTGCAGCAATCGATGCACGGCATTGGAGATATTTTCGGTAATCTGCCGGGCCAATTGCGGCGGCAACGTCAGCACGCTGCCGCGCTCGTTGCGTTCAATGTAACTGTTCACCAGGTCCTCAAGTTGCGGGTCAACGGTGATACAATGAATGGTGTTCTGTTCATCTTTATGCTGCTGGCAAATGGTGCGGCCCAGGGCGGTGCGCACCGCTTCATACAGCACATCGGTATCGCGTGTTTTGGCGGCCCAGTCGCCCAGCGTTTCCAAAATGGCCTCAAGGTCACGAATGGGTATGCGCTCGCGCAGCATGGATTGCAGCACTTTTTGCAATTCGCCGGGCTTTAATTGTCCCGGAATTACTTCGTCCACCAGGGTGGGCGCCTTTTCCTTGAGCTGTTTCAGGAGCGCCGCCACCTGTTCGCGCGTTAACAATTCATGGGCGTGTGTTTTAATAACTTCCGTCAGATGCGTGGCCAATACGCCACTGGCTTCCACCACGGTGTAGTTCATCAGTTCCGCCTGGGCGCGGGCATTTTCTGGGATCCACCACGCCGGCAGGCCAAAAGCAGGCTCTTTGGTGGGCGTGCCCGAGAGCTTGCCGGTGACAGCCCCGGAATCCATGGCCATGAACTGCCCCGGCTGCACGCTGCCCTGAGCCAGCGGATTGCCGCGCAGTTTAATCACGTAATCGTTGGGGGCCAGTTGCATGTTGTCGCGGATGCGAATCGGCGGCGCCATGACGCCCAGTTCCATCGCAATTTGTTTGCGTATTAAATTAATGCGGTCCAGCAGGTCGCCACCGCGCGCGGCGTCCACCAGTTGCACCAGGGCATAGCCCACTTCCAGCTCCATGGGGTCAACGGTCAGCAGCGATTCGATCTTTTCGGGCTTCCGGGCCGCCGCGGCTGCATTGGTGCGTTCATCCCGTACCGTGGCGGCGGCGGCGCGCTTCTGGTTGCGGTTGATGGTAATGCCAATCGTGGCGCAGCAAATCGCCAGAATCCACAATGGTATGACCGGCATCCCCGTGAATGACAGCACAATTAAAAAGACCGCCACCAGCAACAGCGCGGGGCTTTTGCTGGTGATTTGCGTAACAAATTCTTCCCCCAGGTTCGACCGCGACGCGCTGCGCGTGGTCAGCAGGCCCGCCGCCACGCTGATAATAAACGCCGGTATCTGGCTTACCAGCCCATCGCCAATGGTCAGGCGGGTAAACACCTGAAAGCATCCCGTGATCGGCCAGCCATACTGCAACATGCCGATGGCAATGCCACCGATGATGTTGACCAGCGTAATAAGAATACCCGCAATGGCGTCGCCGCGGACAAACTTTGAGGCGCCGTCCATCGCCCCGTAAAAATCAGCTTCGCGCGAAATATCCTGTCGGCGGCGGCGGGCTTCATCTTCCTTGATCATACCGGCGTTGAGGTCCGCATCGATGGCCATCTGCTTGCCGGGCATGGCGTCCAGGGTAAACCGCGCGGCCACTTCTGAAATGCGGGTGGAACCCTTGGTAATCACAATAAACTGTACGATGATCAGAATGACAAAAATAATCACGCCCACGGCCAGCGATCCGCCGGCCACAAAGTTGGCAAAGGTTTGAATGACGCGCCCGGCGGCGGCGCTGGCGCCGGTAAGGTCCGGGGCGCGATCTCCAGCGGTGAGGATCAGGCGCGTGGTGGCCACGCTAAGCACCAGGCGAAACAGCGTGGCGCCCAGCAATAATGACGGAAATACGGAAAATTCCAGCGGGCTTTGCACGAAGATGACGGATATTAAGATAATCAAGGCCAGCGACAGGTTGGAAATCAGCAGGATATCCAGAAGCGCCGGCGGCAGGGGCACCAATATCACCACCACCAAGCCCACAAAGGCCGACGGTATGATCATGCTGCGATAGCGTTGAACAAATCCAAAGAGGCGTTGGGCGGTAGCCGCGCCATTGGCGCCGGACTTTCCGCCGGAAACCTGCCCACCAGTTGGCCCGGAATGCAGTGCTGCATCGGCCATAACGACTCCGTTCGTTAACTTTCCCGGACATCCTTGCCCGGAACCGTCACAACCGCGATTGCAGGCCGTCTCTCCGCCGACTCCCGGCGTGTTGAAGGCCGCCAAAAGCCGCGAAAGTTAACAACCAAATCAGCCAATTGTGAAGCGGCTGGAAGTCTACCACAGCTACCTTCGGTTACGCAAGTTATCGGAGCTAAATTTTTTTGGGACGTACGGTCACAGGCGTCCGCTACGCCCGTGGACGCGGACACGGCGCCGGCGCGGGCGGCGCCGAGCAGTTGTCCTCCTCCGGTCTGAAGCCCCACCATGAATGGCTTGTCGTTACCCGGATTTTGCAGGGCGATATCCCGTAAGAATCGACATTAGTTTATTCCAGCTACGCCATTAAATTGGAGCCGCGTTGCAATTTGCCGGTGGCGACCAGACGAACCGCGGATGACGCGGATGAACGCGGATACGACGAAGCGGGAAATGATTTTTTAGATGGCTGCCCGCTGCTCATAGTTCCGGCGGCCAAGGCTCGGCTATT
>JAJZCU010000294.1 GCA_021828935.1 Planctomycetota bacterium
GGCGGCCCAGCCCAGTGCGCCGCAGGTGACGTATCTGACTGCGCAGCGCAAGAGCCGCGTGCGCATTGATTACATCGAAATTCATGCCAAGCACGACCTGCATTCGGCCCCCGCGCCCACGCCGCAGGAAATTCAGACGCTTTACAGCCGCTACCGCAAACTGCTCCCCCCGATTTTTCGGCGGCCGCCGCTGGTGGCCGGCCATCGGTATCCCTTCGGCTTCATGCTGCCCAACCGCGTGCGCGTAAGTTATTTGGAATTTCCGCGCAAGGCCATCGCCGCATCGATCAAGCCCACCCTGGGCGATGTGGAGCAGGCCTATCGGCGCTACCAGAAAAATCCAGGTAAGCTGCCATTTGATAAAGTAAAAAAGAAACTGATCCAGGAACAAGTTGACGCGCGCGTCACGGAGCGACTGCAGCGCATTGCCCGCGCCGCCATGGTGCTGGCCAAGCGCAACTTGGGGCCGCTAACGCCCAACGGATACCATCGCGTCGTTCCCGAAAAGCGGCTGCTAAGCTTCACAGCCATTGCGCGCAAGATCAAAGCTCGGTACCACCTTCTGCCGCGGGTCAGACGGATTGCTCACTGGAAAAGCATGGTGCAACTAAGCCGGGCGCCTGGCATCGGCTTGGCCATGCCGCTGAATCAAGCCCTGCCGCACGTAATATTCCCCTGGCTGGCCCTGCAGGTACGGCAACTGTTTCAGAAGCCAACCGGCGAGGCGTTTCTGCTGCACCTGCAGGTTCAGGCCCCCGGCCCCCTGCTCATTGATGCACAAGGCAATGTCTATTTGTACCGTGTCACCGCAGTGAATCGCTCGCATGTGCCCAAAAGCCTGGCCAGCGTTAAGACGCAGGTTGTCCGCGCGGCGCGACTGCTAAATGCCTACAAATTCGATCAAGCCCGTGCGCACAAATTAGCCGCCATGGCGCGCCGCAGAGGAATCGTCGCGGTCGCCAGAACGGTCCACCTTCCAGTGAAGCGGCCAGATTCGTTCACCCATGTAATGCTGGGCTACGGCGGGCAGCGGCCGCCGGAATGGGATGTCATCTCCACGCTTCATTATCCGGCGCCAAAGCTCGTCCATGCCGCGTTTCATTTGGGCCGCGTCTGGTATGAGCACAAACATAACCTGCGGAGCTCGGCCGATCCGCCCCGGCGGCATGCCACGAGTAAGGCCGCACGGGTGAAATCGGCAAACCGTGCCGCGGGGGAGGCGAAGAACCATGCCGCAGCCAAACCGATGGCAAAGCACAAATTTAAGCCCGCGAAGGCTGCGCCCGCCCACAAGGGACCGCACGCGATCCTCACGCCGGAAAAACGCGTGCCGCCAGTCAAGTACGTCGCCAAAGCCAAGCCGCCAGCAACGTCACGTCACGGCCATCATCCTGTGGCCGTGGTGTCCAGCGATTCACATCTTGCCGTTTTCATTTTGGAATTGCGGTCGTTCCACCCTGTGTCGCGGACGCTTGCCGATTCATTACCGGTGCGGGCACGCACGATTGCGGCGTGGGCGCGGGGGCCGAATGCAGGTCGTGCTTGGCATGAATTTCGATGTAATCAATGCGCACGCGGCTCTTGCGCTGCGCAGTCAGATACGTCACCTGCGGCGCACTGGGCTGGGCCGCCCCGAAGAGAAAACTGGCCAACTGCAGCACCGTGACGTCATCCTGTACGGCCTGGGCAATGCTCGCCTTGCCGACGCTTTTAAGCAGGGCCTCTTCGCGGCTCTTAAAATGCGGCGTCATGGTCATTTCCAGCATGGCGGTGTAGCGGGGCACGTAAATGCCCAGATCATGCGCCTCCTTTAGCATTAAATAAAGGTGCAGGGCCTGGATGTGATGGGGGCCATTGGGCGAAATAAACGGCAGCGGTTGTTGCGGAAATAGTTGCGGCAGTATGAACACGTCGTTTTCGGCGCGGATAAGTTTCGCGCTGCTCAGGCTGGCGCCATGCAACGTGCCAACGGTGTAGGATGACCCGCCGGAGCTGCCGCCCTGCATGGTCGAGAGGCTTACCACAAATGTGAGCATCAGCAGCACGCCCAGGAACACCATGAGGGGCTTGCTGTATTTGCGCATGAGCTTATTGGACATTGAACAAGATCTCCGCCGGCAGAATGCTTTTTGCAAGGCGACCGGTCCGGTTGGCGCCGGCGGACGCCGTTGAAGCGCGTCGGGCAATGTTGGTCCGGAAAGCCGCCTTGAGAAAGCGTCAAAGTTATCGAAACAAGATACGCGAAGGGGGCGGGAATGACAACGGCGGGGGTGAATTTCGACGTTACCTGTTGTTACCTATGCACGCGCCCACGCGCTTAGCCGACACCTATAGGGGGCGGCTGAGCGCCGAATATGAAATGCACGGGCGATAGGTCGATACCGACGGACGAAATGCCGAGCCTGGCGTTTCATGCCCGCCTCTGTCGGATCACATGGCAAGCTCAATTCGGCGGGCGGTAGCGAAAGCGGCCGGCACGGCAAGTGCCGCACCACATCTCAAGGTGCTTCTACGAGCCCCGAGGGCGGCCGATCGGCTTTGCCCGCCGCCCAGTGCTGGTTTGGCTTATTTCCCATGTGAAAATGGAGTTCACCGCCGGCAACAATATCCGCATGGGTAAACCAGGAGCGGCTGAGCTGTTTTCCATTGAGCGTTGCACGTTGGATGTAAATATTTTGTTCAGAATTATTTTCTGCAATGACATCGAAAAAAGCGCCATGTGCGGAACTGCGTATTCTGGCGCGGCGCACCAGGGGGCTGCCGATAACGTAGACCCCGGTGGCCGGATTCACAGGATAAAATCCCAATGCTCCGAGTACAAAACAGCTTGAGGTTTGCCCGCAATCGTCATTTCCGGGGATTCCCTCCGGGGTATTGTTGTATAGAGCCAGCATCTTGCGAACCCAATATTGGGTTTTCCATGCGGCCCCTGCGAACGCGTACAGATATGGAATATGATCACTGGGCTCGTTCGCCTGCGCGTCCTGGCCAATCATGCCGCTGATGTCCGGCGGCGAATTGTAGGTTTTTGAGGGGGCGGAAAACAGTTGATCAAGTTTGGCGATAAATGGCTGGTCGCCGCCATAAAGCGTAATGAGACCCGGCACGTCCTGCATTACATTAAACGTGGCCTGCCATGCGTCGGATTCGGTGTAATCGCTCCAATATTCGCGGTCCGGGCGAAACGGCTCGCGCCACTTTCCGTCGCTGGTTTTGCCGCGCATAAAACCGGTTTTAGGATCGAAGAGATTCTTATAATTCGATCCTAATTGGTAAAACATTTTGGCGTCCTCATGGTGACCAAGAAGCCGGGCCATGGCGCCCACGCACCAGTAGCCGTAGGCCAGGTCCAGGGTTGCTGAAACCGCGGATTTACGGGGACCGCTGGGCACATAACCTTTGTCACGGAAAATTTCCTGCAGTTGTTTTCTTCCAGTGAAGGCGTCGCCGACCAGGGCGGTATCGCGCATCGCGGCGTAGGCCGTGGGCGCGTCAAATCCGCGAAAGCCGCGCGTATACGCGCCCAATATCATTGATACGGCATGAAAACCGTCCATGCACCAGGTCTCGTTTCCCCATAGCGGCCACACCGCCAATGAATGGGCGTTGAGTTGTCGGTAAGCGGTCAGGAGGGTGTTGATAACGTCGTTGGTGCGTTGGGGCGCGGCGAGCATCATGAGCGGAAACTGGCCGCGAAAAATGTCCCAGATCGACATCGTGGTGTAATTGGTGAACCCGGGATTGGGATGATTCTTACGGTCTTCACCTCGGTATGTCCCGTCAACATCATTGAATGTTGCCGGCGCGACCATGGCATGATAAAGACCGCTATAAAACGCCGGCGCAAGGGCGTTGTCAGGCAACCGGGCATCCACAGTGGACAGAGCCTTGCTCCAGGCGCGATGCGATTGGCTTCGTACGGCGTCAAAAGTCCAATGTGGGATTTC
>JAJZCU010000295.1 GCA_021828935.1 Planctomycetota bacterium
CAGCGGCGCGGCCCGCGTGGCCGGCTTTGACGTGTTTCAGCAGTCCATGGAAGTGAAGGCTCGCGTGGGGTATCTGCCGGAAAACACGCCGCTGTATACGGAAATGCGCGTCGGTGAATACCTGGATTACCGCGGCCGCCTGCGCGGCATGGACCGCCCCACCCGCCAGCGCCGCATTTCGGAAGTGGCCAGCCGGTGCTGGCTGACTGATCGTTTGCGCAGCCTGATCGGCACGCTGTCCAAAGGCTACCGCCAGCGCGTGGGCATTGCTGATGCGCTGCTGCACAACCCGCCAGTACTGATTCTGGATGAACCAACGGTGGGCCTGGACCCCACACAGGTGCGGGCGGCGCGCCAACTCATTGCCGATCTGGCCGGCCAACATACGGTGCTGCTTTCCAGCCACATCCTTTCGGAAGTGGAAATGATCTGCCAGCGCGCGATCATCATTGGGCGCGGGAAAATTTTAGCGCAAGGCACCATGGATGAACTCAAGGCGCAAAGCGCCGGCCACAGTGGCCAGCAGCGGTTGTTGGTGGAAGTGCGCGGCCCGGCGGATCAGGTTTCGCAGGCGCTGGGCGCGCTGGCCGGCGTGCAACAGGTGCAGGTGCTGCAAAATGGCCCGGTATGCCGCCTGGCGCTGCAGGGCAGGAACGACCCGCAGTTGCGCGAGTTAATTAGCAGCAGCATCATTGGCCGCGGATGGGCGTTGCGGGAATTGCGTCCGGAAGCCACTTCGCTGGAAGAATTTTTTGTGCGGATTACCGACCCCGCCGAGGCGCGGGCGGCCTAAACCGAGGGGCGAACGCCCGGTCGCGGCGCGGGTATTTGGAATCATCAGTGTTTGGAGTTTCATTTCATGCAATCCATCGCCACCATAGCGCGGCGTGAACTCATGGGCTTTTTTTATTCGCCCATTGGGTACGTGGTGCTGTTTCTTTACATGCTGTTTGTCGGGGCCATGTTCGCCCTGGTGGATTTAAAACCGGGGCAGATAGCCAGTCTGTCGTTCGTGTTTGAATTCAATCCCATCGTGCTGATGGTGGTGGTGCCTTTTCTTACCATGGCCCTGCTGGCTGAGGAATATCGCTCCGGCCGCATTGAAGTCTTACGCACCAGCCCGCTGACGGAAATGGAGTTGGTGCTGGGCAAGTTTTTCGGCGCGATGATATTTTATTGCGTAATGGTGGCCACCACGCTGGTGTATGTCGGCGTGATGGCGCTGTACGGCCACCCCGATTACAACACGGTGTGGACGAGCTATTTGGGCCTGTTTCTGCTGGGGGCGTTAAGTATTTCCGTGGGTCTGTTTTTTTCCGCCCTGACGCAGCACCAGATCGTGGCGGCCATGGCCACCTGCCTGACCCTGGTGTTTTTCAGCATGTTGGCCCTGTTTTTTTATTATGCCAGTTCGGCCAGCGGTTCGTTCTGGCATTGGTTGCATGTGGCATTGCATTACGTTTCCTTTGAGGCCCAGATGCAGGCCTTTTCCCGGGGCATTATCGCCACTGATCATGTGATTTTCTTCATTACCGGAACGTTCTTATTTCTGTTTCTTACCTACAGCGTATTGGAAACCAAAAAGTGGAAATAGGCCGCTGAACTAACTTAAACCCCGGCCCGCGGCGGCGACCGGCGGCGGGGCAAACAATTTTTCCAAGGAATAAAGCATGGCACAAGATACGCCCAATAACCCATCCAATGGCGCCCCGGCCTTCGGCACGCGCTCGCCAGAGCCCGCAGCATCGGCCCCGGCCCCGGCCCCGGCATCGGCCGCCGGCGACGCCCCGCTGCGCAGCACGCCCAACGCCGGCAGCCGCTATTGGATGTACGGGTCGAACGTGGCGATTCTCATTGTGGTCGTGGCAATCTGCGTGGGCATTGCGGACTACTTAAGCATTCGCTTTAACAAGCGCTTCGACTGCACCAGCAACGGGTTGTATTCGCTGGCCCCACAGACCAAAACCTGTTGCACAGTTTAAATAAGAAAAAAGTGAAGTATCTGGTGGCCAGCACCTTTGGCGCTTCCACCCACGGCCAACAGGTCACGGAACTCATTCGGGAATTTCATCGCCAATCGGCCTACGTTGTTCCCGATGAGCATGTCAGCCGCCGCAAATTGCTGGAACAAGTGCGGGCGCGCTACGGCGGCGAATTAAGCCCCTACAGCGCGGCGGCTAAAAAACTCATCGTGAAGCTGCAAAAGTTTGCGGCCTTCTTTGCCCAACAGGCGGCGCGATTTCATGCCTTGGCCCACGCCCCGCACGCTTCAGCCAGTCAGCGGCATTGGGCCCGGCGCATCGGCGGCGCGGTGGACACGCTGGGCCGACACACGACCCGCTGGGCGGCGGCGCTGAAGCGCACGTTGCGCGCCACGCTGCCGCATTGGCAAACCGTCATGCAACGCGTGAAGTCGGGCTTGGGCGTAATTCGCGACAACCTCAAGGTGCTCACCAGCGTTAAGGCGGGCAAGCACTTCGGCAAGGGCGTGCATGCCTATCTGGCCGCGCAGGGCGCGATTTATCAGAAAATGATGGCCAGCGCCGTGGCCGCCCGCAAACAAATCACCGCGTTAAAACCCCTGAAGCTTAGCAATGTCCGCAGCATGTTGGGGCCCGACAGCATGGTGGTGATGGGTCCGAAGAAGGTCAAGATCATCCCGGTAACGTCGCTATTCGAGGCCCCGCCGCCCGCCGCCCAGCAACAGGGCGCGGTGGCGCGCTTCAAGGGCGAAGAGGAACTGGCTTCCGCCTTGTTGGCCATGTCGCAGCGACGCCAGCCGAAAATTGTGTTTATCGCGCCGGGCCTGCCGGATGTCACGGGGCCGCAAAGTCCCTTCACCACAGTGGTGCATTTATTAAAACAAAATAACTTTAAAGTCATGTCGTGGTCCCCGCCGAACCCGCAAACCGGTCCGCAGCCGGGGCAGACTCCGCTGCCGCAGGCCATGGGTAAGGGCGTTACGTGGGTGGTCTTTGCGCCGCCCCCACCCAATCCGCAGATGCCCATGCCCAGCGACAATGCCCAACTGGTTGGCTTGGTAAAAAAACAACTTGCTCAAGGCGGCGGCGCATTGTTCCTTCTGGACGGCATGGCCGCCAACCCCATGATGGGCATGGCGCCGCCCTATCCATTCACCGGCATCTTGCGCCAGTACGGCATTGCCTTGAAGCCCGGCTACTTCACCGTCGAACGCTACCCCGCCCGCGGTGGAAAGCATGTGGCCGCGCCGGAACTGCAGATCAGCCATTTTCCCAAAACGCGCATCTCAGCGCCGCTGCAAACGCTTAGCACGGCGTTTGAGGGCATGGCCCAGGGTAACATGGTGGAAGCCGGACCAACCTACGTGGGATTAACCAAGGCCGTACCCGGCGTGGTGGCCCATATCTTCGTGCAGACGCCCAAGAGCCCGGACATCTGGGCCGAAACCCAAAGCACCTCCGACCGCTTCAACGCGCACAACGATCTGGCTTCACCCATACCGCTGGCCGCCATGGCGCGGCGCGGCGACACTCGCGTGGCCGCCATTGGCAACACCGCATTTATTTATGATGCACTGGTCAACATTCCCCAAATTATGAGCTTAAATGGCCAGCCGGTTTTGGCGCCGCGGTTTCCGGGCAACACGGAATTGTTTCTTAATACCATTCGCTGGCTGGCCGGATACCAGAACATGATTGCCGTGAGTCCGCGGGCCACCGTGGCCCTGCGCATCGGCCCCATGGGCGGTCATTCCATGCTGGTGCGCTGGGCCAGCGTACTGACCCCTTCGGCCCTGGTGGTGGCGCTGGGCATTGGGGTTTTCATGGTACGGCGGCGGTCCTAGGCCTTCCCCCGTTGCTCGCGGGTTGTCCGGGTAAAACATTGCTCCGAGGATTTTTATGAACTTCAAAACCACGCTCTTCGCGCTGGCCGCTTTAATTATTCTGGCCGCCATA
>JAJZCU010000296.1 GCA_021828935.1 Planctomycetota bacterium
GCCCTCCCTCCATGCCGCGCGACGCGCCATTGAGAACCAGATCATTCATGCGCAAAAAATTCTGAAGCGCCCGGTCTGGCTTACCGAATGGCAGCGGCTGCGGCCCGGCGGGCAGGGCTGGGGAAAAAAGCCCCTGCGGCACGGCGAATGGAAACCAGATTATGCCTCCATGGCGCCGACTGTGCGTTCGTATTCAATTGGAAATTTTTTCTGGAGTTTAATGTTAAAACCGGCCTGGCTGCTGGCCCAGCGGAATAAAGGCACGCTCAACGGCGTGTTTCATGAAGATGGCGCGGTATGGAGTTTGGCCGACGCACGGGCCATCAGCGGAGATGCCCATTTTCACGCGACAGAGCGCCAAGTCTGGCCGGAATGGGCGATGGCCATACCAAAATCGCTGGGAATTGCGGCGCGGCAATAAGTTGTCCACTACCCCCAACCGGATTCGAACCGGTGTATTCAGACTGAGAATCTGATGTCCTGGGCCTCTAGACGATGGGGGCGGCTTCTGGACTACCAAAAAATGTAGACCCGCCGGCGCGGCTTGTCAAATGGGCGGGGTTCCGCGGGCGGATTTGAATGACGCAAGGTTTGTGCCAACGGCGCTTCTGATCTTTTTTTACCAACGCGGTCTGCCTCGGTCTCCAATTGTAGCCCACAATGATCCGCGGCTGTGAACCATTCGGGCCGCCCACGGCGTCTTGGATGATAAACGATGTCCGCTGAAAGTGCCGCGGCCGAACATCGCATTGCCGCGGTAAGATGCCGCTGCGGGATGGACGTCCGCGTTCTTTTTCGCAACAGTTTTTTGCAACCGTTTAAGGGAAAGCTTTCACCGGCGTTGAACTTCATGGCGCAGCAGGAAGATCCGACCGACCAATTTTATCGGCAAATATGGCCGCAGGCGCCGGCGCTGCTGCGCGTGGCTTTGCAACTGACCGGGCAGCAGTCAGATGCGGAAGATTTGGTGCAGGAAGCCCTGATAAAGGCCTTTCGTTCCATGGATTCTTTAAGAAACCGGGCCGATCCGCGGGCGTGGCTTTTTACTATTTTACGCCGCACCTGGATTGATCGCGGCCGCGCCGTAGAACGCCGGAGCGAAGAAATTCAGCCCAATGAAGTACTGGCTACGGCGCCCGCCCCGGATGACGCTGCGGACCAACAGCAACGCCGCACGCCGGCGGAAATACTGGAAGAATTTTCGGACCAGGAAATTATTGCGGCGCTAAAAACTGTTCCTGAAGAAACCCGCTGGGCCCTGTTGCTGGTGGATGTGCAACAGTTTGATCAGACTTACGCAGCCGAAATTCTTGATGTGCCCCTGGGCACGGTGAAGTCGCGCTTGCACCGGGGCCGCATGCTGGTGCGCGATGCGCTTCTGGCAGCACACAAAACTTTTGTAAATCGTTCATGAACCTTTTGTAATGCCGCGGTCGTCTGGTAAGCATCGGATGTTCCAACGGCTTTTAAGACGCGGGGTTTACCCGTGCGGCAGGTTGGACGCATCTGGCGAGGAGTCGGTATATGCTACGGAAAATTGGTTTGTGCTCGGCAGCGCTATTGTTGTCCGGCGCCTTATTGACGGCAGGCGGCTGCGCCTCAACGTCAAATCAGCCCTATCGGCTGCGCGGCAATTCTTCAATGAGCAACCCGCGGTCGAATCCGGCAAACTACAACAGTAAGGGACATTACATGCCGAACTGATGCGGCCCTGACGTTTAAGCGGGCGGCCGCGCGGCAATTTCGTGCGGCCGCTTTTTTACTAATTTAGATTTAACCCGTACCGCGGTCACGCATTCAGAGCCACCTATGCAAGACAGCCAACATCAAGACACCCACCCCGCCCCCGACGGATGGGATAACCCGATCGCGCAGCGGCTGGGCAAGCTGGGCAGTTTGCCGGTGGACCTGCGGCGTTTGGAAGCGGGCATTCGGACGGCAATTCCCGCCGAGGCACTGCATACCGGGAACGTCGGAGGCAAGTGGCGGCGCCGCAACTGGGCGGCACGCATTGCCGTGGCCGCGTCGCTGGTGATTGGAACGGGTGCACTGTTCGTGGGTTTGCTCATGGCGCCCGGCCGCGCCGCCAATGCTTCCACGCGCGCATTCGTGCAACTGTATCGGCAGATGCTGGCCGGGCGCGTCGCGGTGTTCCGGGTGAATTCCATTGCCGCTGCGAATCAGGCGCTGGCGGCTCCGTCGCCGGTATTGCCAAAGCTGGCGCGGGTATCGCCCGCGCATGTAATGGCGTGTTGCACGCAGTCCATGCACGGGGCCAAGGTCTCGTGCGTATTGATGAAAAACGCGTCGAAACGGCTGACCATGTTCGTGGCCAAGGCGTCTGATATGAAATTGCCGCGATCACCAACCGTCCTATGGCGCGGCGTGACGTACCATGTGGAAAGACAGGGCAATATAACCATGCTGATGGTGAAACGGCACGGAAAATGGATCTGCCTGATGGGCCGCACCCCGGCGAAAAAATTACTTCATATGGCCTCGCGCTTGCGTTTTTGACGGGCGTGATATGCCTGGCGGCCTGAGCCGGTGGAGGCCCGCGGTTGCGAATTATTATTCTTAGAACTTTTACTCTTCCAAGAGGTTGTGATGCGTTGGACGCGCCAGGTGGTGGTATTGTTGTTGGTCATTTTCGCGCTGGTTGGCGGGCTGGCCGCCGGCGTTCACTGGCATGCAAGCGTGGATAAAGTCCTGGGGTTTAACAAAAAAACGAAGCACAAGCAACTGTGGTGGGATCCCATGGTCGGGCCGTCCTCCATTCGGGACAAGCCGGGCGTGAGTTCCATGGGTATGAAACTCATACCGTATAATCCCAATAAACAAAAAGGGGCCGCCGCCGGCGAAGTGATCATTGACCCCGCGATTCAGCAGGACATGGGCGTGCAGACCGCCTTGGTCCACAGAACCAATCTGAGCCGCACCATTCACACCGTGGGTTATGTGCGCGTTCCGCCGGGGCGCATCGCCTCCATTAATCTCAAGATCAGCGGATGGGTTCAAAAGCTCTACGCCACCTACGACGGCCAGATGGTAGCCAAGGGCCAGAAGTTGTTTACGCTGTACAGCCCGCAACTGGTGGTGGCTGAACAGGAATTGTTGGGCGCACGCAGAAACCTGCAATCCCTTGGGGCTGGCGCGGATAAAAGCCTCAAGCGTCAGGCCGCAAGTTTATTAAAAATCGCCCGGCAGCGGCTGCGTTACTGGAGTATTAGCCGCGCACAAATCAACCACTTGCTAACAACCGGCCGCGTTACGGAGGCCATTGCGTTTACCAGTCCCATCTCCGGCGAAGTCATGGATAAGCGCGTGGTGCAAGGGTCCGCCGTGATGGCCGGCAAAACCGTAATGCGCATTGCCAATCATCAGGTGGTGTGGATTGATGCACAGGTGTACAGCTACCAGCTTCCATGGGTTGCCGCAGGCCAGAACGTGGTGGCCAGGGTCGATGGCGTGCCCAGCCGCACTTTTACGGGTCGCGTGATCTTTATCGCCCACAGCATGAATCCGAAAACGCGCACGGTGGACGTGCGGTTGCAGGTAAGCAACCGCCGGATGGCCTTAAAGCCCGGCATGTACGCCCATGTGGCCATTGCCACGGCGCCGCTGAAAAATGTTTTGGTGGCGCCGCGGGCGGCAATCCTTGAGACCGGCACTAAAAACATCGTTTTTGTGGCCCAAAAGCAGGGACATTTTTTGCCGGTAAGCGTGCGGATTGGCCGGTCCGGCGGGCATAACCTGGTGCAAATTACCAAGGGGCTGAAAGCAGGCCAACAGGTGGTCACCAGCGGCCAGTTTTTATTGGATGTTGAAAGCCGCACCCAGGAAGCCTTTGCGGATTATAAGCAGCCGTCCGGCAAATAGCGCTGGGGTCAGCCGCCCGCCGCACACCCTTTTTTTATTGGTAACAATGATCAC
>JAJZCU010000297.1 GCA_021828935.1 Planctomycetota bacterium
CAAGATTCGACCGTCAATACGGGTGCGGCCGGGCGCCGCCGGCCGGGGGCGTTGCCGCACTGTGCGCCTGTGCCGGGGCCGCGTTGACCGGCGTGGCAACAGCGCGGCGCGCTGTCTCCCGTAAAACTCGCACCACTGGTGCGAGAATTACATCCCAACGCCGCGTCGGCGCCGCGACGGTCACGGCGCTTACGGAACCCTTCCCATTATGGCCCGTCCCACGCGAGCTTCATTTTGAGGTGGTTCCCCATCGTGTAGTTCCCCACTACGTATTGATGCCGCCGGCCGACGCTGCCGGACAACAATTTCCTCGCGCGTGCCGCCCCACGCGAGAATGAATACCCCTTGTTATGCGCCGAACTGTATTTGCGTCCGCGTTGCACAGCAGTAATAATACGTGTAAGAGTATTACCACGGTTCGCGTGGTGTTAAGGGCATTCGGCGTGGCGAGGCGTGTACACCAGGAGTTACAACCATGAAGGCGACGGTGAAGGGCCAGGTAACGGTTCCTCGGGCAATTCGCGAGCGGACGGGAATTCTTCCCCACACGGACGTGGAATTTATCGTCCGCGGCCAAGACGTTATTTTACGCAAGATCCCGGGAGGGCGGCGGGGAGCCGCATTGATTTCGCAGATGCGTGGTCGCGCCGGCGCCGGTTTATCAACCGATGAGATTATGAAACTTACGCGGAAGTGATCCATGCGGAAAGGCGCCCCCTGACACTTGTCATCAATGAAAGATAACGGCGCACTGGTTAGGGTTTAGTTATTCACGGACCCGGATTTGAGAGCCCACCGCAGCGGCGTCTGGACGAACTGGCAGGCGTTATCGTCAACACTGGTTGGCTTGCCGAGACACCAAGCAATCTTCCCCTGTTGAGAGAATTGTCCTGGAGGCATAAATTGGCCGTCATGGGCGGCGCCAAGCCCGACGAAGATCGCGAATTTTATCTTCCAATTTGCGCCCAGGAGCGAGGGTCGCTTCGTCAGCTTGAACGGCAACTTTCGGGCGCGTTCTTCTGAACCCATCGCGCTTTCTCCCGTAAAACTCGCACCACTGGTGCGAGAACTTCACCCCACTGCGGTCATGGCGCCCACTGGCCATTCGCCTATTATGGCCCATCCCAAACGAGCTTCATTTTGAGGTGGTTCCACTTCTTGTAATTCCCCACCATATATTGATGCTGTCCCACAACAATGCCCTCATGCAGCTTTAACTCCCTGGCCAATTCTTTCACCTGGGCTACTGTTCGCAGGCATCTCAGCCGGTCGATGTATTTGGCGGGTATCAACAATCTGCTGGCACGTTCATTCGCCTCTTTCTCCAGTGCAGTGCTTTGCGAATCGCTGTCGCCTCTTGTGTCCAGAAAAACCTGCTTTTTACCGTGGTGCAGAATATGCATTGATTCGTGGAAAAATGTAAACCAAAACTTATCGTTTGCTTTTCCCCTTAGGCAAAGCGCCACGATGGGGCGATCGGCGTGCCAAAGCGCCGCCCCGCTGACGGCCATGCCGCGCAGCTCCGGAACCAGCGAAAACGCCACGCCCGCTGTGCCGCAGAGTTCCTTGATTTTTGGAACGAACTTGGCTGGCTCAAGCGTTGTGAGCCCGCGGATTTGTTCCAGAGCCTGCCCGAATTTCTCCGGGCAATATTTGTCGCATGGAAGTTCCATTGCCTGCAATTGGACAATCCTTAACCAGCTTGCGGTCACGAATGTCTTGTCATGCGCGCACGTTGCCCGACGAAACATGGCCTGCGGGCTGGCTGTCCATATCTGTTCCCATGCGTGCCGCCCGGAAACCGCAAAGAATCGCAAAAGCTCCTGCGCCCGCTTGAACTTGTCTGGCGTTGCAGGCACTGCTCTCAGTTTGGTCAATTGGGCATACGGAAATTGCCGCCACCACTGGACGTCCCTCGCGATTTCCTCCCGCTGCCGCAGGGTTGCCACACGTTCTTGGTAATTGCGCTCAAGGCTGTTCCACATTGAACCAGGCACACCGGTTGCAAGCTCCAGGCGCGCGGCCGTGGGGGCTGTAATCGGCGATTTGCCTTGCAGAATTTCGTTAATTGTTTTTCTGGACAATCCCGTGCGGCTGGCCAGTTCATCCTGCGTCATGCACTGCTCATCAAGTGCCTCACGCAGGGTGTCGCCGGGCGGGACAGCGTAATCAGGGTTATACGAATATGCTACCGTCATAAAGTCACCTCGCCGTCAATGGTAATCCACCACTTCGAGCACCGTTATCTGCTTGATGCTTGCCCAATCCATCCCGCCGTCGGGGAGGCGGGGCATGGGAGCATCCGCAGGTTGAATAATAAGCCTGAAGTTTCCAGTCAAATGGGCTGCAACCTGCCCCTTGCGGTCGCCCTTTAATTCGTGCCACTTGCCGGGCAAACGACGAAGATCGGCCAGGCACGATGCCGCTTCCAACTGGGCAAGCCGCTCCCTTATCTTATCGGCCTTCGGCCCGAATTTACTGTTCAGCGCCTTTGCCGAATTGAAAAGCTTAACCGTGCGATCATCGGGAAATTGTATGATCATCCGGGACTCTGGTCAAATTCTGTAACCCAAATGGTTACGCGATTTTCAGTATGTGCGAAGCGGGAAATTTGTCAACCGCCACCCGGCCGCGCACCGATGAAGCTCCGCCAAAACCAGCCACGAGCGCCGGCAACGCCTGATGGCCGGTTCATACCGCCTTCTCGCGGTTGCGGCGGGCACGCGGTGGCGCCACGGCTGGGCCTTGACAGACCAAGCATCTGCCGATAAATCTATGATAAATTACAAGAGAACAGGGAACGCCGTGCCGGCGGGTTTTCGCGCGGTACAGCCCCGTGCGTGGCCTCGTGATATGGGCATTTTATGGCAGCACTTGAAGACATCACGCGGGGCGCGGCCATCCGTGGCATCCTGCCGGACCGCATCGTGACCATCATTGATGTTCGTTGGATGGGCACAATTGCAATCGCGCTGTTGGCCCAGGCGAAGGAGTCGGCATGAAGAAAAAATCAACAAAGCACGGGAGCGCGGCCATCGTCAAGCGGGTCACGGCGAAATCACCGGCCCCGGTGGAATTCGACGAAGTGCTCGCGCTGATCGAAGTCGCCCACTTGCATATTGTCGCCACCGTCAAACCGGTCTAATAGACCTATATTGGGCAATTGGCCGGTACATTAGCGCCAAAATATCCGGCGACGGATGGGGCCAGGGAACCGTTGCGGCCCTGGCCGCATATATCCAGCGCCGCCAGCCCAACACGCGAGGGTTTTCGGCACAAAATCTCTGGCGGATGCGCCAATTCTTCGAGACATATCGCAATCAGCCAAAACTCTCAACACTGTTGAGAGAATTGTCCTGGAGCCATAATTTGGCCATCATGGGCGGCGCCAAGCACGACGAACAGCGCGAATTTTATCTTCGAATTTGCGCCCAGGAGCGATGGTCGTTTCGTCAGCTTGAACGGCAGCTTTCCGGCGCGTTGTTTGAACGCGTCGTTCTCTCCCCCGCAAAACTCTCAACACTGTTGAGAGAAATTCACCCCGCTGCGGCGTCTGTTTTTAGGGACAGCTATCTCGTTGACTTTCTCGGCCTTTCCAAAGACCATTCCGAGGCCGATCTCCACGGCGGACTCGTCGCCAAGCTCAAAGACTTCCTCATCGAACTTGGACGCGATTTTTGTTTCGTCGGCAGCCAATATCCCATTCAGGTCGGCAACGCGGACTTCAATATCGACCTGCTGTTTTTCCACCGCGGCCTGAATTGTTTGGTGGACATCGAACTGAAAATCGATCCTTTCCGCCCCGAATATCTTGGCAAGCTGAATTTCTACCTCGAAGCGTCGGGCATATAGTGCGAACCGTGTGCCACGCCCGCGGGCAGGGCTTGGGCGCCAGCCGACCGCTGGTCCAGTGCGGCCG
>JAJZCU010000298.1 GCA_021828935.1 Planctomycetota bacterium
GTGCTGCCCCGATGCCGTGCGGCTGCCCTTCACGGTCCCAGATGCTTGTGAGCATGTTCAGGCCCGCCTTGGCAATGCCATAAATGGCCAGGCCCGGAAACGGGTCGCGCGCCGCCTGGCTGGAAATGTAGATCACCCAACTGCGGCAGCCGGGCCGTTGATCTCGGGCGTCGCTGCCGCTGGCGCCGGCCTCGGCGGAGCGCTTCAGCCAGGGCCATGCGGCGCGCGTCAGATAAAATGCGCTGGATAAATTAACATCCAAAATTTCCCGCCATTGCTGCGCGGTTACATCCGGCGCGCGCACGTTGGGGGCGTAGCCGGCGCTGTTGACCAGCACGTCCAGCCGGCCAAAATAGTCCGCGGTCAACGTCACCGCTTTTTCCGCGGCATCAGGCACGCTCGCGTCGGCTGGTATCGCTAGCGCATGGGCGCCCAGGCCCTTGATTTCATCCGCAACAGCTTGCAGGGGCGCTCCACGGCGACCGCACAAGGCCATGGAAAAGCCGTTGCGGGCCAAGGCCAGGGAAATTGCGCGGCCAATTCCACTGCCCGCGCCGGTGATCAGCGCAACGCGCCTGTCCGAGGTCACATCCTCATTTTTTGTTTGCATTGCAGAGAATCCGTTGTTCATGTTATTGCTGCCCGCCAAAGGGGAAGACAGATAAAAATTATTAAACTTCGCCGCCGCCAGCGCCGCCACGGTCGTCGGCGTCATAGGCCCCAGCCTGTTCCGTGGCGCGGGTATCAAGGCGTTGCACGGTCAGGGCTTTGCCGGAACCCACGTCAATCCGGGTGAGAATTCCGCAGACGCGTGGGTCGCCGGTGGCCACTTCAAAAAATTGCGGCATGCCGGTCAGCAGATGCTTAAGCACGCGGTCTTTACGGCGTCCCAGCACGCTGTCATACGCCCCGGTCATGCCTAAGTCTGAGACAAATGCGGTTCCGCCCGGCAGCACGCGCGCATCGGCGGTGGGCGTGTGGGTGTGGGTGCCATAATTAATGGAGACACGACCGTCCACGTGCCAGCCCATGGCTATTTTTTCGCTGCTGGCCTCGGCATGAAAGTCCAAAATGCGCACGGTTACGTCGGCGGGTATCTCGGCCAACATTCGGTCTACCGCCTGAAATGGATCGTCCAGCGGATTCATGTACAAACGGCCCATAACTTGCAGAACCGCCACGGATATGCCACCGCGGCTTTTCACCACGGTCCAACCGCGGCCGATCGACGCCGCCGGATAATTTGCCGGCCGCACGAGCCGATCCGAATTTTGCAGCAGTGGCAGCACCTCTTTTTTGCGGTAGGTGTGGTCGCCCAGCGTACAAACATCAACGCCGGCGGCGAGAAGCCGCGTGAAGATTGCCGGCGTAAGCCCGGACCCGCCGGCGGAGTTTTCCGCGTTGGCCACGATAAAATCAATGTTGTGTTCGGCGGCAACTTTGGGCAGCACTTCAATGGCGGCCTGGCGCCCGGGCTTGCCGACGATATCGCCGATGCACAAAACGGTAAACGGCATTAGCGCAACTTCCTAAAAACGCGGTGATGATCAGATGGTACGATGCCCGGCGGGGCTTGAAAAGCCGACACGAGCGCGAGGCGAAGATGCCCGCCTGCTACAGTTTCAAATATATATAAATATTAGCGAATTTTCGGCTCAAGCGCCCGGTGGTCATGCCCCGTCTAAAATCTCACGAATGGCCTGGGCCACACCGCATTGGGCCTGGGCTGCGGTGACGCGCTTGGCGGCTTGTTTCACGGCGTCCGGGGCGGTGCCCATGGCAAAGCTGAGGCTTGCTCCATGCAGCATGGCCAGATCATTTACGTCATCGCCGATGGCCACTGCATCCGCGGGGTCTAAATTTATTAAGCGGCACAGTTGCCGCACCCCGGTCCATTTATTAACGCCGCCGTTAAGAACTTCCACCACATGGCAGTCATACACCGGTGACTGCAGGTTTTCGGTGTGAATGGCGTCGCCAAATTTTTCGTGCAACTGCCGCACCATGCCGTCGCTATCCCCCACGTTCACGACGATGGTCAGCCGCATGATCTGCGTGTCCCAGGGCGGCTGGATTCGGGCGCAGGGTTGGGCGTGGGTTTGGTGGCTTAATAACCATTCGCTGGTGGCGCGGTGGGGCGGGGCGCTATCCGTAATAAAATACTCGGGCAGACTGTCGTGCGGGTCGTGGGTGAGAATCAGCACCGCATGGCCGAGGCGGCCGATAAAATCGACCAGGTTTCGGCACAGATCCACCGGAATGGTGCGAGCCCACAAAATTTTTCCGCTGTTCATGTCGCAGACCGTGGCGCCGTTGACAAAAACGCCGGGACCGGAAATTTCCAATGCATCGGCCACGGCCACGCTTTCGCGGCTATTACGGCCGGTGCAAATGGCGATGTGCAGGCCCGCTTCCCGTGCGGCGCGAATGGCGGCCAAATCGGCGTCCAATATCTTGTGATCGCGGCCTACGAGGGTGCCGTCAAGATCGCACGCCAAAAGCCGCCGGCGCAAACGCCCCGGCGTGCGATTCAGGGTATTGGAAGAGGAACAGTTCATGGCGTCCTTATTGCTTCTGGGGCGGGGCCGGGGGCCGCACGGCGTTGTGAACGCGGCCGAGGCCCTACAATTCCGCCGCGACCAGGTCGTCGTAGGTCTCCCGCCGGCGAATAATTTGAAAGGCGTCGCCGGATACCAGCACTTCGGCGGCGCGCGGCCGCGCATTGTATTGGCTGCTCATGGAAAAGCCATAGGCGCCGGCAGAAAATACAGCCAGCAGGGCGTCGCGTTGCACCGGCGGAAGGTAGCGGTCTTTTGCCAGATAATCGCCGCTTTCACAGATCGGGCCGACCACATCCACTTTTTCGTCTCCGGGCGTGCGCAAATTGCCGGACCGGCCGGCGGGCAGATACTGTGGGCCTGGGGCCACGGGCCATATAAAATGGTAACTTTCATAGAGCGTGGGCCGGATTAAGTCATTCATGGCGGCGTCAACAATTAGAAATTTCTTGCTGCCGCCATGTTTGGCATACTGCATGCGCGTCACCAAAATGCCGGCATTGCACGAAATGGAGCGGCCGGGTTCTAAAATCACCTGCAGGCGGCGTTCGGCCAGCAGCGGAACAATCGCCTGGGCATAGGCGGATGCCGGCGGGGCTTCGTTGCCTTCGTAAAATGCCGCGAACCCGCCGCCGATGTCCAGCGTGTTAATAACTATATTTTCCAGAGCCAGCGCATCAATTAAGTCCAGCGCCTTGGCAATGGCTTCCACATACGGGGCGGTGGTTTTAATCGGCGAACCGATGTGCAGGTGCAGCGCGTTGAGGCTGACATGCCGGGCCTTCTGGGCGGCGCGGTAGAACGCGGCGGCGCGGTCGATGTCGACGCCAAATTTTGTTTCTTTTTTGCCGGTAAGCGTCTTCTGGTGTGTGCCGCTGCTGGCCACATCTGGGTTAACGCGCAATGCGGCGCGGGCCGGAGCCTGCTTTTCACCGGCGATGCGCTCCAGGTTCCAAAATTCTTCTTCGCTTTCAATGTTAAACCAGCCGATGCCGGCATCCAGCGCCTCGGTAATCTCATGATCGGTCTTGCCGACGCCGGCGAAGACGATTTTGCGGGGGTCCGCGCCGGCTTGCAGGGCGCGGAAAAGTTCGCCGCCGGAGACCACATCAAAACCGCTGCCCCAGGCGTTGAGCCGTTTGAGTAAATGCAAATTGCCGCAGGATTTAATCGAATAGCAGATGATGGGGTTTAACGGAGCGAAGGCCTCCGCAATGCGGTGGTAATGGCCGTGTAGAGTTGCTTGGCTGTACACATAAACCGGCGTCCCGACGTCGCGTGCGATGCGTTCTATAGGCACATTTTCGCAAAATAGTTCCCCGCGTTCATAATGAAAATCATCCATTGCGCA
>JAJZCU010000299.1 GCA_021828935.1 Planctomycetota bacterium
GCTGGCCGGGCCCAGGGTGGCCACAATTTTAGTTCTGGAGTGCTGCATAACGTCTGTTATCCCGTATTTACCGCAACCTTGCCACCCCGGCCCCCCAACGCGCCAGGCCACACCGTAGGATACCGCAATGGGAAATTCGCCACAATGTCGGCGGAGGCCGGTTTTCTGGTCGCATGCACCGGCGCAACACGCCACGCGCTTAGCCGACACGTATACGTGTCGGCTAAGCGCCGGCGCGCACGTGCGGCGGATTTCGTTGCCCCCGTACCGTTTTCTCGGCGTTCCACGGATCCGTTGCTTTTCACCTGCGGTTGTTGGAGCATGTCACATTGGCGCAGGAAGATGTGACTGCCCCGTGCAGTCGCAAAGGCGCCCCGCGGGCCCGCCCTGTTCATGCAGTTTGGAACGGCGCCGGCGCGTCACGCCCCCGCGGGCTTGCCCAGGGACGCGATGGACAGTTCCTGCAACTGCCGCGGTTCCACCGCTCCCGGGGCCTCAGTCATCAGGTCGCCGCCGCTTTGCGTTTTGGGAAACGCGATCACGTCGCGGATGCTCTGCCGATTCAGCATTAACATAATAAATCGGTCCAGGCCCAGGGCAATGCCGCCGTGCGGCGGGGCGCCGAAGCGCAATGCGTCCAGCAGAAACGCGAACTTCTTCTGCGCGTCCTCCGGGCTGATGCCCAACATGCCGAAAATTTTTGATTGCATATCCCGTTGATGAATACGAATCGACCCGCCCCCCAGCTCAATGCCGTTCAAAACAATGTCGTAGGCCTTGGCCCGCACCTTTTCCGGCGCCGATTCCAGCAGCGGAACATCTTCATCCACCACGGCGGTGAACGGATGATGCTTGGCCACGTACCGCCGGGTTTGGCTGTCGTACTCAAAGCTGGGAAAATCAACGACCCACAGAAACTTGTAAACATTTTCCGGGATAAGCTTAAGCTGCCGCGCCAATTGCTGCCGCAGTTCGCCCAAAACGCGCCAGCAAATTTCCTGTTTGTCGGCCACGGCCAGCAGCAGGTCGCCATCATTGGCGCCGGTGGCATGCCTTAACAGTTTTTGTTGTTCAGCGGGGATGAATTTGGCCACCGGGCCGCCCATGGCGTTGGCGCCGGCGTCGCCGCCGAGCTTGATCCACGCCAGCCCTTTGGCGCCGAATTTTTTGGCTTCTTCCATCAAGCCGTCCAACTGCTTGCGCGAAAGCGCTGCGCCCTGCGGCACGGCAATCATGTTCACCCTGCCGCCGCCCTCAACGGCCTGCCGAAACACGCCAAATTCCGTTTGCACGGCAATATCCGTCACATCCTTGAGTTCCAGGCCGTAACGCATGTCCGGCCGGTCAATGCCGAAGCGGCTCATGGCTTCGTGGTAAGGCATGCGGAGAAATTTGGCGGGCAGATCAATGTTGAGTATCTCCTTCCAAAGGCGCACCACCAAACCGCTGATCAATTCGATAACATCATCGCGGTCAACAAAACTCATCTCCAAATCAAGCTGCGTGAATTCAGGCTGGCGATCGGCTCGCAGGTCTTCATCACGGAAACACCGGGCGATTTGCATGTAGCGGTCCACGCCGCCGACCATCAGCACCTGCTTGAACAACTGCGGGCTTTGCGGCAGGGCATAAAACTGGCCGGGGTGCATGCGTGACGGCACCAAAAATTCCCGCGCCCCTTCCGGCGTGCTTTTGTAAAGAATGGGCGTCTCGATTTCCAAAAATCCGTGCGAATCGCAGTAGTCCCGCATAATTTTTACCACGCGATGCCGCACCAGCAGGGCCTCGGCCATTTCCGGCCGGCGCAAATCCAGATAGCGGTACTTCAGTCGCGTGTCTTCATTGACAAGGTCATGGCCCGAAGGCAAAAACGGAACCGGATCTGCCTTGTTAATCAACTCGGCGGAATCCACGGCAATTTCCACATGGCCCGAAGGCAGTTTGGGATTCACCGCCGAGGCCTGCCGGGGAATCACCTTCCCGGTAATCCTCACCACGTCTTCATTCCGCAGGGCGCGGCCCACGGCGTGTGCGGCGGCGTGCTCGGGATGAAACACCGCCTGCACCAGACCGCTACGGTCGCGCACATCAACAAACACCACGCCGCCGTGGTCGCGATAGGAATTAACCCAGCCAGCCACTGAAACCTGGGCATCGATCTGCTCTTGATTAATAACGCCGCAGTAATGGGAACGGTATGACACGCGTGAATTCCTTTCTTAACAGTAGCCGGGGTAACGACAGCCGGGGTAACCACCGAAGCGGGCCGCGGCGATCAGTGGCAACCGCTTTCGCGACAGGCTCGCGGGCTTGGCGCGCCATGCAACACGCAGCGTAACGCGGCTCCTTTGCGGGCAAGTACACACGCCCGACCGCAATGATGCCATGCTTTTATCGGCCCTGCCGGAATTTTTCCACCATCGTCCCTGTAAAGCCCCCATGAATGCCCGGTAAAGGCGCTGTGGCCCACCGCCCTCATATCCGATGGGCCGGCTTGGGCGTGTCGTCCCGAATTTTCTGCTGGTGGGGCTGCTGGCCGTCAAAACTAAACAGCATTATGTCATCATCAATGCGCGCCTGCAGATGTACCGGCCGGCCCCAGAGTTTGTGCAGGTTGCGCAGCGTTTCCACGCTCCATTTTATTTCAATGTCCAGCCCGTTGTGCCGGTGGGCCAGATACAATTCCCCGGCATTTTTGTAATTGCCATCGACCACGTAAATGAAGGGCTTTCCCAGATTGGTTAATTGATAAAGCAGGGTTTCCTTGATCCGCGGATAATCGCGCGAAACAATGCGCAACTGCCCCGTATGCGGATCCTTGCGGTACTGGTACAGCTTGAGCCGGTCCACCATTTCCTCAGTTAGAAATTCATCAATGAAGCTTACGTCGTTGTAGATGCGTCGGACTTCAAAGATTTTCTCGCGGCCTTTTTGCAGATTCACGTCGTAGCGGTCCTTGCCGCCCAGCGTGTCCAAATCCTCAAATTCCTTCCCAAAACGCCCCCGGTTCCACCGGTCTTCAATGTCGCGAAAAAGCTCCAGACCAATTTTATATGGATTAAAATTTCCCGGCGGCATATGCACCGTGCCGCTGTGGTGGTCGGCATAATCAATGACGTCCGCCGCCTCCAAATAGTGCCGCGTCATCATGGTGCTGTGCCAGTAGGTGGCCCAGCCTTCGTTCATCACCTTGGTCATGCCCTGCGGCGCGAAGTAATACGCCTCATCGCGGATGATGCTTAAAATATCCTGCTGCCAGTCATCCAGCGGGGCGTTTTCCTGAATAAACTGCAAAACATCCTGCATCGGCTGGTCGGGAATTATTTTGCGCTTTTTTTCCTGTTCCAACCGCAGCTTCGCCCGCTGCTGGTCCATCAGCCGTCGCGGATTCATGAAGCGGTCCATGTATCCCTTGGTCTGGAACCGCGTGATCTGTTCCTCAATATGCGCTTCATCAAAGCCATGGCCACCGGGCGCCTGCGGCTCCGGGCGCCGCTTTAAAAACATGCTGTGCGGGTCGATTAAATATTCCACGCTCAGGCACACGTCCAGAAACGCCTCCACCTTGTCCTGCCCCAGATGTTCGATGTGCTTGCGCACGCGCGTGGCGTGGTTGGCCATGCCGTCCATCATTTTTCGGTTGGTGCGGCTGAACCATAAATTCTTCTTAAAAAAATCGCAGTGGGCATACACATGGGCCATCACCAGTTTCTGGTCCACCAGCGCATTGGACCGCTGCAGGTACGCATAGCATGGATCGTTATTAATCACCATTTCATAAATGCGGCCCAGGCCGTAATTGTGCTGCTTGCTCATGCGCTCGTAATCCATGCCGAAGCGCCAATGCGGATACCGCACCGGAAAGCCGCCGTAGCTGGCGATCTGGTTGATCT
>JAJZCU010000300.1 GCA_021828935.1 Planctomycetota bacterium
AAGCACCCAAACGTTTGACGCCGCCAAGTATCAACGGTTCTAAAAGAAAATGCAATATATTTTTGGGCGGGCGGCCGGCGGGGGCGCGGGCGGGCCGGCGCGGCGTGTGGCATTTTTGCGCCGGGGCCGACGCACGAAACCCCGCATTCGTTCCGAACAAATCCAACGCCCGCTATTAGCCGCGTCCGCAGACGCGCGGGGGGGCGCGTAACAGTTTCCCGACACAAGAGATGCCCCCGTCGGCAGCGCGCCGCCACACATTTTCGCCGCCGCGTGGCGACGGCCCATTTGCGCATCGGCGGTCCTGCAACGCCGCCAGATTGTGCCGCCGCCGCGCGCCCGTCGCGGCCCAATGGGTCGGCGCGGGCGGCTAACAGACATGGTCGCGGGTTTGGAATTTTGGTGAACCGAACGGTTCAGGCAACTTTAGGCGGTTCCAACCATTAAGATCGACCTCCAAAAAAATTTGCCACCCCCAGCCTTGCCATTCTTTGCTCAGTTATGCTTGAACTTGTTCAACCGTCAATCACCACCGCGTACACATACTTTGGCCCATGCACGCCGGTCACCAGGTTTGATTCGATGTCGCTGGTTTTACTGGGGCCGTTGATGATCACAACGTTCGATGGCAGCAGTGGGCCGCTTTCCCGCGCGATGGCCGCGAGGCCGTCGACCATGTCGGCCAAAATATCTTCACGCGGCAACAGCACGATGTGAACGGGGGGCGTAAGCGTGCTGGACCTCCCAAAAGTGGGGGAACTGGCCACCAGAAATGCGCCGGTGTCGGCCAAGCCGTAACGGCAATCGGTGATGGCGGCTTGGCAGTCGAAGGCGTCGGCGCTGCAGTTGGTATCGCCCCAGCGGACCACTGTTTTTCCGGCGGCGGTGAAATGCGCATGCAGGCCCAGTTGCGCTTCCCATGCGCCGGCGTTTATTAATAGACGTTCCACCGAATAGGGGGATAAAAATTCATCAAGTATTGCCAGTATGGCCGGCGGCGCGGCTTGGCGCACGGTGACGCCATTTTTGCCCGCCCGTTCGATAAATCGCGCGACCCGATTCGGATCATCCGCCGCCACTTGGCGCACCAGTGCATCCACTAATTCCGGGCGCGGGGTGGTTAATGCAGGCGGCCCAGTGCGGCCCAATGCGTTTTGCACGCGGGCCATGAATGCAGCGCGGCGCTGCTGGTGGCTCTCCGGCGTGAGCAGGGTGGAAGCCGGCGCCGGCGCCGCTGAATGGTCGCCGCGCTCCGCGTCAGAAGAATGATCAGTCACGGTCTGCCCCCGCCCTGGCCTTCTGCTGCTGATGCTGCTTCCACAGTGCGCGGAAGTCGGATTTACCCGGCCGCGGAAAATCGCGGGCGGCGGTCCACCCGGCGGCGGGACCGGGGATGTGGCTGATCCACCCATCGCGCGAGGGGGCGCGGCGCATCATAAATTGTTGCATTTTTTGGCCCATCCGGTATGTGATGGGATACCGCAACGAAAAACTCCACAACCAGAAGATCATCTTTTCCCAGCGGCTGGTAATTCCGGTTCTTACCAGATCGCCTTTCATGTGAATCAACATTTCGGGAATGTTAATTTTTACCGGGCAGGCCTCGTAGCACGCGCCACACAGGCTGGTGGCCTGCGGAAGGTCCTTGTGCATTTCCAGCGTGTTAAACAGGGGCGTGATCAAGGCGCCAATTGGTCCGGGGTACACGCTGCCATATGTGTGGCCGCCCACCTTGCGGTAAATCGGGCAGGCGTTAAGACATGCGCCGCAGCGGATGCAGCGCAGGGTATCGCGGTAATCGCTGGCCAGGATATGGCTGCGGCCATTGTCCATAATAATTAAATGGAATTCGTCGGGACCATCAAGTTCCCCCGGCCGGCGGGGGCCCGTGACGATGTTGTTGTACTGCGTGAGCGGCTGGCCGGTGGCGCTGCGGGCCAGCAGCTTGAGAAACACGGGCAAATCGGCCAGCGATGGTATTAACTTTTCCATCCCCATGAGCGCCACATGCACGCGCGGCCGGCTGGTACACATTCGTCCGTTGCCTTCATTGGTGCATAGCACGATTGAACCGGTTTCGGCGATGGCAAAGTTGACGCCCGAAATGCCCATGTCGGCTTCATTAAATCGTTTCCGCAGATAGACGCGGGCCAGTTCCGCCAGGGTGGCGGGATCATCGGTGAACGGCGCCTTAAAATATTTTTCAAACACCCGGCCCACGTCGGCGGCGCGCTTGTGAATAATTGGCATCACCAGATGGGAGGGATGATCATGGTCAATCTGCAAAATAAATTCGCCAAGATCGGTTTCCAACGGCTCAATGCCGGCCTGTTCCAACGCCGCGTTAAGCTCGGTTTCTTCACTGACCATGCTTTTACTTTTCACCACCAGGCGGCAATTTCCGGCCTGCGCGATGGCCACCACCAGGGCATTGGCCTCCTGGGCGGAGGCCGCGTAATGGACTTTTCCGCCGGCGGCGATGACGTTGTTTTCCAATAATTCCAAATAATAATCAAGGTGGTCCAGCGTGTGGGCCTTGATGTTGCCGGCCAGTTGGCGCAGGCCGTTGGCATCGGGCAGGTCGGCGGCGAGACTGGCGCGGCGGGCGTAATCGCGCTTCACAATGGAACCGTCCAATGCGCCCAGCAGCGCCGTGTCTTGCGTGGCATGGTGGGCCGCCGCCTTGAAATTATCGTTAAAAACCGGCAGCGCCAGGTGGCGCGGCGGGTCGGCCAGTGCTGTGTTCATACGGTCTTTTCTTTTTTACTTGCGGTCTGTGCGTCAATGGCCTGGGCCAAAAGCTCCGCGAGGTGCTTCACGCGAAACTGCGCCTTGTAACGGTGACAGGCCCCGGCGATGTTCATGGCACAGCCAGCATCGTTGACAATCATAGTGTCCGCGTGCGTCTGGTCGCCGCAGGTAATTTTATCGCGCACAATGGCGCCGCTGATGTCCGGATATTTTACGGCAAACGTGCCTCCGAAGCCGCAGCACTGTTCCGCCTTTTCCAACGGCACAAACTGACTGTTGCCCAATTGCCGCAGCATGTTGATCGCGGGCTCGCCCGTGGCGCCCAGGCCGCGCAGATGGCAGGTAAAGTGGTACGTGGACGTGGTCGGCTGCGGCAACGCCAGACCGGAAACATCAACCTTGAGTAGTTTTGTAAGAAATTCGACAAATTCATACGTCTTGGCCACAAACGCGCGGGCGGCCGGCAGGCGCGCGGGATCATCCTTAAACAGCAGTTCATAATGATCGCGAATCATGGCGCAGCATGAGCCGGAGGGTGTGACCACATATTGGCTGTTTTCAAAAACCTTGACCATGCGCCAAGCCAGATCACGGGCCTGTTCGGGGTAGCCATTGTTATAAGCCGGCTGGCCGCAGCAGGTTTGGGATTCGGGAAAATCCACAGTGCAGCCAAAATGTTCCAGCACGCGCACCACCGCCATGCCCACTTGGGGCGCAAACAGATCGGTTAGACAGGTGACGAATAAACTGACTTTCATGGTCTGAATTGTAAGGCGCACCAAGGCGTGGCGAAAGCGGTTTGAAAGAGCGTGAACACGGAGCCAAATGCGAGGCCTATTCGCGCGGTCCGCGCGATCGCCGGGCGCGGTAGCGCCAAGCGCCATCGGCATTTCCAAAAATTGTCGGCCGCAGACGCGCGGGCCTTATTTGCCCACCGCACGGCACAGCGGGCAACCGGGAGTCGGGCAGCGAAACCCCGTGAGTGCGGCCAGGCCCAAGGCGGCAATCGCCGCACGGAAGGCCCATACTCCGACGCGGGTGAGCGTTGTTTTCATGGCAACTATCCTTGTGATGAATAAAAGATTGCTCG
>JAJZCU010000301.1 GCA_021828935.1 Planctomycetota bacterium
CCGGCTGCGGCATCTTTTTCAACGCCGTGATGCGCACCAAAGCCAGCTTGTCATTGCCTTTCACGGCAGTTGCGTCCTCCAGCGCCGCCGCGATACCCACGACCGCCCTTTCGTCACCGGTGTGGTAAATCAGCAGCCGGTCATTCTTCCTGATCTGCCGCAGATTTTTTAGCGCCAAACTGTTGGTTATGCCGTCCCACACCGTGGCTTTGTCACGCAATAAATTGTCAAAGCTGTAACAACTGGGCTCGGTTTTCAGCAGCCACATGGCGGATATCTCCGGTTATGTTTGTGTCAGATGGTAGCAGCAAGGAGGGCTCTCTGTCAGTCGAGCGACTGCGGTATCTTTTAATCACGAGAATAGTTTGCGATGGCCGGCCGCGCAGATTGGCGGGTAATAAAGGGCGGCGGCCACCCCAGCCGCCGAATCCTGCACGAATGCGCACGGCGCAAAAAATTCAAACCAGTGGCCAACCCTGTTAGCCGCCCGCGCCGGCCCATTGGGCCGCGACGGGCGCGCGTCGGTGGCACAATTCCGCAGCGGGGCCGGCCGGACGGTTGGCAAATGTGCCGCCGCACCGGCGGATATGCCACAAAACCGTGCCGCCGATGGAGCGCGTATCATGCCGGAAATTCGTTTCGCGCCCCGGCCCGCGCGTCTGCGGACGCGGCTAACCACTATAATTTTTGGCGTGGAATAAGCTGGCAACGAATGCGAGGTTCTGTGCGTTGGTCCTAGCGTAAAAATGCGGCACATCGTGCCGCCGACGGCTGCGTGGATTTCATTTGCTCCCCAGAAACATTGCCACACCCAACTGGGGGCACTTCCCCGCTCATACCTTGCCGTTATTATGGCGGCTGTCGGCGGGCGGACGACCTGCCAGGCACTTGTGGAAGAATCGTACCAACGGGTGGCGCAATTGTTCTTGCTCCGCCTTCATCTCCGCCTCGCGCCGAGCAAATCTGGCATCGACGTTGCGTTGCGCGTTTTCGACGATTCCGGCAATTAACGCGCCTTGCTTTTCCGCCTCATCTTTCGATATTTGCAATACTGGCATTCTTTGTCTCCGGCCATATCCTACGCATTGCCAACTCAAAGAGCAAGCGTTCCTGGGCATGTTTGAGCACGTATTTTAAGGCATCGTTCTGTGCCGCCAACTGCTTTAGGTCTTTTTCCGCATCAATGGTGAGAGCGAGAACGTAGCGCTCCGCTGCTTGGCCCTTTCCCACCGCTAACGGTATACATAGCACGCAAAACGGCTTATCGGTCCCGGAAGGGCTGACGGACCAAAAGCCATCACCCTTTCGAATGCCAGACGAAGCAACGCAACAGCACTTTTCCGTCTGCTCCACTGCAGCAGCTGCCTCGATTGCGGAATCTGGTGTTAGAGCATGCTGCATCTGAAACCGCGATTTTTCCGTTTCGAACCGAGCATTCATCATGTCAGTCGCCAAAACACCGCTTTTCCAAGCGGCGATCGGCCTGATGTAGTTGTTCTCTGCCTGAAATAATGCCACCAACGATCGTGGCGCTCCCGAAATGGCGCCGCTGACGGTTTTTTCTATAAGAATCAACATGGCAAGAATCTGCTGGTCCGGCCGGAGAGCCTTCCAAAGCTGTTTCATCCCAATGCTGCTTTTCCCGCGGTGCTCCTTTAAAATAGACCGCAAGCGGTTGGCCTTCAGCGTAACAATTTCCAGAAGCCCATCCGACATCGCCTCGACCACCCGCTGCTCGGCCCGGGCCGCGTCCGAGAGCTTTTGCTGCATCTTCAGCGCCGTATCATTTCCGTCGGTGTGAAAGAACTGTATAAATTGCCCGAGAACAAATGATACCGCAATGAGCGGTTCGCCAATGATGAAACCCAAGCTTGCTCGGCCATCCCAGATATGCCCCGCGGTGCGGGCATCAGAAACCAACGGTAGCAGAAGGAGCAGTACCGCAGGCAGGACGAAGAGGATGAATTTCCAGCGGGCACGCGTCGTGAGAAGTTCGTGCAGCCACTTCCAACGCCATACCGCCAAGCTGGCCGCCACCACCAGCAGCACAAGCAAGACAATGATATAACTTCTGCTGAAAAGCTCGTAGCCATGCTCGGCAGTTCGCCTTGGCAGTGTTGCGGAAACGCTTCCCCATGTCACGGCCATCCGCGCCAGCAGCAACGCAGTTTGCACTATCACGATCACGCCCGCGACGTCAAATATGGGCGTGCGCTCGCCACCCAAGACCTCTTTATCGTGAGCCGATCATGCCCTTGCCGTCCGACCCGTACTTCCATTGATGCCATGAACATCAGATTCCTTTTCAGCCCGTTCCGCCACAGATACGCGACAGATACGCCACCTCACGTCATGGCAATGTTAGCGGCTCAGGAGGGCACGTCAACCCCAGCTCATCAAGCAGGTGCAACCAGTCTACGCCCAGCGCAGCCCCTCCACCCCACCCGTCGTTTCGCGCAGCAGTTGACACGTCGGCTTCGCCCCGGCTGCGAGATTCTCGTCGCCCTCGGCAGTCCAGATTTCCCCGAGACTGAACACCTTTAATTGACGTTGCACTTCGCCGACGGTGGACAGTCGCGTGACGCCAACACTACCGTCCGCCAAGCGGTGGCACAGCGTTACCTGCTCAGGCTTAAATCGGTCCAATAGGTACGGTGAATGTGAAGTGATGACCACCTGGGTACGGTCACCAGTCGTGAGTTGGGTTAAGATATCAAAAATCTCGCGTAAACGTTCCGGATGCACGCCATTTTCCGGTTCTTCCACCAGCAACAGGGCCGGTGGTTCAGGCGCGTGCGCCAACGCAAGGAAAGCCAGGATCAGCAGCATTCCGTCGGAAGCCTGAGCCGCGGGAATGCGCCTGCCGTTTTTTAACACAAATAAGATGCCCTTGCCGGAAACGTTTTGCAGGCCCGGCAGCGCTGTCGGTTGATGCGCCTGCGGCCGCGCGTAGGCTGCCTGGACAACTAACGCGATCGATTGCACGTCAGGAAAAATTTGCCGAAAACGATCCTCAAGCTGGGCAAAGCGCTCGCGGCTCTCCCCCAAGATATCGTCCAGGCATGGCGCCAGGCCGAAACCGTAGGGATCGATCTCGAACGGATGTGCCACATCCAACATAACCGGCAGGCGCAACATGCGCGGGCTCCAGCGAACCAACGTCGGCCGTTTAATAGCGGCAAGCAAACGTTGGTGGATGAGCGGGTCAACCGGTCCGCCGGATTGCGCCTGTAGTGCTTTCAAGGCTCCTGTCGCGGGGTCAACGGACGCCCGAAAAGCGAGAACTCCCTCTTCGTCGCGCACGCGGCATGAAATATTGATCATGCCATCAACCGCCGGATCCCACAACAAAGCACCCGGTGGACCCTGCCCAAACATCGTCAGTGGCGGCGTTTTCGGGTTTACCCCCCCAACGGTCGCCAGCGCCTCAAGCATGCTCGTCTTGCCGCTGTTGTTGGGCCCGATGAGTACATGCAGCGGCGTGAGATCCAACTTCACGTCGCGCAATGCCTTGAAATTCTTAACCTGAAATTCGTCAATCATTGCAATTCCTTATCCGGCTGGCAACGGAAACCCGGTCGTCTCGGCTCCCAGGCCAATGCTCCTAAACATTTTATAGAACGGATAAAGGTACTCGCGGATCCGCGTTTCTATGATCATAAGATATGCCATTGCCGCCCTTAAGGTCAAGCGCCCCGGCCCGGCGGCGGCCGTCAAAACCAGATGAAGTTAATCGACTTAATACTGCGCGGCGCCCTATGACACACTTTCTTCCGCGAAAGCATGACGCCGCACAGACGAAAAGAAAAAACCGCAGAGACGGTGAGAACGCCGA
>JAJZCU010000302.1 GCA_021828935.1 Planctomycetota bacterium
TTGAGCAAGTGGCCATGATTGGCGTACTGCGCGCCGCCAGGTCGTTCGACCCGGGGCAGGGGGCAGCATTCTCTACTTACGCGTTTCATGCGATGCGGACTGAATGCTGGCGCTATTTGCCCACCGCGCTGCGCCTGGGCCCAGTGCCCAACCATGTCTACAAGCCGTTCACCACAATTCTTCGATGCGCGGAGCGGGCGTGGCGTGAGGGCGGACCCGTCGCCGCCAACGACGCCTTCGACCAAGCGGCGGCCGTTGCGGACTTCAGCCCGAAAATGGCGGAAGACCTGCGCCGGTTCTTTCAGGCCAAGTCGCTACATCCTGCCAGTGTTGCTGAGCAATCCCGTCTGATTGGAGCCGTTGAATACGATGCAGGCAATGAACATGGCTGTCGAGAGCCGGCCAGCGAGGTCATGTTGACTGAACAGACTTGCCTGTTGCTTGAGGCGGTTGGCACGCTCAACGCGCGTGGCCAGACCATTATCCGGCGGCGCTTCGGGTTCGATGGCGAAGAGGAAACGCTTGAGGAGATAGGTAGCCGCCTCCACCTAACGAAGGAACGGGTACGCCAGCTAGAATCCAAAGCGCTGCTGGTGTTACGTCGGAAAGCGGCAGAAAAACTTGGCATCAGTCTGCCTGCGCCGGCCCCCGCTCAGGGCAGTTGCGATGAGGAAGCCGATGACGCCGCGGCGGATTGACAACTGCGGCGTGCGATTCCCGGAGGCGCGAGAGCCCCCTTCGCCCACGACGTGGCCAAAACGAATTATGCCGCGATTTTCCAGCAGAACGGCTTGGAAAACGTGAGGAGCCTGTAGGTGAAACCGTGACAGACCTGACAGCGCAAACCCCGCCGTTATCGGGCTTACTGGATGCTTTGCGAGCGCAGGCCTTTCCGATTCGTGACGCGCTGCGTCACGAATTAAGCTAACCGCACTGCCGGTTGTTCATAACGCCCGAAATCTTGATGACCTCATGGCGCGGGTCTGACGCCATAACTGGATGTGTCTAGATGGGGTGCGCGGGCTTCGCCCCCGCTGGGGCTTCCCAAATACGCGGGCTGGGCCAACCCCCCGTTGGAAACGCGGGGCTACATTCTTTTTACCCCTTCCGAAGCGGGCCCAACTCCACCTGCTGCCGCACTTTTTATTTCTCCCGCCGGGCGCCGGTGATGAGGATGTCTACGAGGCGTTTGGCGCTTTGCTGCCAGCCGGGGCCGGTGGCCAGTTGGCAGGCGCCGATGACAGCTTGTAGCAGGTCGCGTGGGTGCAGGTCGCGGCGCAGGTCGCCGCTGGCCATGGCGCGTTTTATTAGGGCGTCGTTGGCGGGTTGAATCAGGGCGCGGGAACTTTCATATAATTTTGACGGATCAATGACGGCTTTGAGTGCGGGGACAATGATCCGTTTGGCGGCAATGAAGTCCACCACCAGCAGCAGCCAGGCCCGCAGGGCGTCAATGGGGGGCATGGTTTCGCTGAACTGGCGCTGGGCGGCGGCCAGCTTTTCCACCTCAGTGTGGTAGACGGCTTCAATCAACGCTTCGCGTGTGGGAAAGTGCCGATACAGCGTGCCGGCGCCGACGCCGGCGTGTTTGGCGATATCATCCAGGCTGGCGTTGGCGCCGAATTGCGTAAACGCATCCTTGGCCACTTCCAGAATCCGCGCGCGATTGCGTTGGGCGTCAGCCCGCGGCTTTCTTGGGTCTGTCGCTGATTTTTTCTTTGCCATATTATTCAAAAAAAAGAGATGCACTTGAAAACGGAGACAGTCTCCGCTACTGTATTCGAACCGGAGACACTCTCCACTTTATGGAAGTGGCCAAGAGTCGTCAACATTGGCCTCGAAAAAAGGAGCATCCCATGGCGAAGAAAATCTGGTTTATCACCGGCGCTTCCCGCGGCTTTGGACGCATCTGGGCCGAAGCCGCGCTGGCCCGCGGGGATAGCGTGGCGGCCACCGCGCGCACGCTGGCGGACGTGGCGGACTTAAAGGAACGTTTCGGCGACGCCGTGCTGCCCATGGCGCTGGACGTAACCAATGCTGACCAGGTGCAGCAGGTGGTGCGGCAGGCCCACGCGCATTTCGGCAAATTGGATGTGGTGATGAACAATGCCGGGTACACGCTGGTGGCCACGGCGGAAGAGGCCACCGAGGCGGAAGTCCGCGCGTTGTTTGATACGAATTATTTCGGCGCGTTACGGGTTATTCAGGCGGCGTTGCCGCTGCTGCGGCAACAGGGCAGCGGGCATGTCATTGGCGTTTCAAGCGGCCTTGGACTTGTGACCATTCCATTGGTTGGCTTCTATTGCGCCACCAAGTGGGCGTTGGAAGCCCTGCATGAAAGCCTGGCCCAGGAGGTGGGCGAATTTGGTATTAAAGTTACATTACTTGAGCCGGGCGCCTATGCCACCGGCTTTGGCGGCCCCGCATCGCGGAAGCAGGCGCCGGCAATGGCTGCCTATGCGCCGCTTCGGGAACAATTCTTTGGCCGGTTAAGCGACATGGAACGCGGCGATCCAAAGGCCACGGCGCAGGCCGTTCTTAGAATAGTGGACGCGGACAAGCCGCCGCTGCGGTTCATTCTTGGCAACAATCTGCCATGGGTGCGAGGCGTGTATGCCGACCGCCTGAAGACATGGGAGGAATGGGAAACTCTTTCGGCGGCAGCGCAGGGTCAGTCCCGCAAGGAAGCTGTTACCGCGCATTAACCACGCGCCGGCGGGGCTGTTCCCGCAGCGAATCTGATATCACAAACATCTTAAGAAAAGGGCTAACCATGCGTGTTTTTGTCACAGGCGCCACGGGCTTTATTGGTTCAGCCGTTGTGCCGGACCTGATCTCCGCCGGCCATCAGGTCATTGGTCTGTCCCGGTCAGACGCGGGCGCGCAGGCGCTAACGAAGGCCGGCGCACAGGTGCACCACGGTGATCTTGAAAACCTGGAAAGCCTGCGCAGCGGCGCAGCGAAAGCCGACGGCGTCGTTCACATCGCGTTCATTCATGACCTCTCCAAATTCAAAGAGAACTGCGAAATCGACCGCCGCGCCATCGAGACGCTCGGCGAGGCTCTCGCCGGTTCGGATCGGCCGTTGGTTGTCAGCGGCGGGCTGTTCCCCACGCCGGGGCGCACCACAACAGAGGACGATGCCCCTCCTGCCAATTCCCCGACTCCGCGCGTTTCCGAAGAGACCGCGCTGGCGCTGGCCGCGCGCGGCGTGCGCGCGTCGGTGATTCGGCTGCCGCAGGTGCATGACACCGCCAAACAAGGGTTTATTACTTATATGATCGCCATCGCCCGGCAGACGGGCGTATCAGCGTATATTGGCGACGGACTCAATCGCTTCCCGGCGGTACACCTTTCAGACACCGCGCCGCTGTATCGGCTGGCGTTGGAGAAAGCACCGGCGGCAGCGCGGTATCACGCGGTGGCCGAAGAAGGCGTGGCGGCGCGGGAAATTGCCGAGGCGATCGGCCGCGGACTTGGCGTTCCGGCCGTGTCCATTCCTGCTGCAGAGTCGCATGGGCACTTCGGCTGGCTTGGAATGTTCATGGGCATGAACCTGGCCGCTTCCAGCGCGCTCACGCAGAAAAGGTTGGCGTGGCATCCCACGGGTCCGGGCCTGATTTCGGACCTGGACCACATGGATTATTCAAAACCCTAAAGCAAAGGGAGCGTTCATGTGCATTGGCGGGCGTGCCAATGGGGCCGGCGCGGGCGGCTAACAGGCTTGGTCGCTGGTTTGGAATTTTTGATGCCGTGCCCGTTCGCATGCTAAAGTACCGCTCGCCGGGCGGCGGCGCGCTTGGCGGGCAGGCGCACGGCGGCCC
>JAJZCU010000303.1 GCA_021828935.1 Planctomycetota bacterium
CGCCCGGCATAAAACGGTCGATGTTAAGTTTTCCCGCATTTGCATGGGCATTGCGCAGGTGCTCAAAGATGAAGGTTATCTGCGGGAGTTTGCGAAACTTGATGATGGCACCCACCAGGGCCTGATTCGGTTGACGCTCAAATATTCGGTGGCCAATGAACCGGCGGTTCGCTTTGTCGCCCGCGCCAGTCGGCCGGGATGCCGCGTGTACCGCAGCGTTGATAAGCTGCCGCGCGTGATTCAGGGGCTGGGTATTTCGATCCTGTCCACGAGCCGCGGCGTGTTAAGCAATCGGCAGGCGGTTCAACAGAATATCGGCGGCGAGTTGCTTGCCACGGTACACTAGGCGTAAATAAGTTGCCCAACGCCGCCTAACCGACGCCTACGGGCGTTGTTGTGAGTTGCTTCCGGTGGCGGGAGCGACTCCAAAAATCGGAAGCACAAAGAGGTTGTCATGAGTCGAATTGGAAAAAAGCCTGTGCCCGTGCCGGCGACCGTCAAGGTGGCTGTCAATGGCCGCATCGTTTCCACGGAAGGTCCGAAGGGGAAATTGCAGTTTGAACACCACCCAAACGTGCGGGTGCGTTTCGACGCTAAAACCGCCGGCGGGCAGGTCGTCGTGGAGCGCATTGATGAAGAACGGCTCAGCCGCGCCCTGCACGGCCTCACGCGCGCTTTGGTGGCCAACATGGTCCAGGGCGTGTCTCAGGGCTACACTCGCGATTTGGAAATTCAGGGCGTTGGTTACAAAGCTGAATTGCAGGGCAAGACGCTGGTGCTATCCGTAGGGTATGCCAATCAAATGAAGTTGCCGGTGCCCGATGGCATCGCGGTAAAAATTGAGGGCAACGGGACGCGTTTAAGCTTAAGCAGCGTCAATAAGCAGATGGTCGGCCAGTTTGCGGCCGACATCCGCCGGACCCGCAAGCCCGAGCCGTACAAAGGCAAGGGCATTCGGTATGTTGGCGAAGTGGTTCGCCGGAAGGCCGGGAAGCAGTTTGCTGGCGCTGGCGCCAAGTAATCGTCGGATGGTGAATAGTCAGGAATGTCGGTTTATAACAGGACGGCCCTTTGGGGCAAGGTAAGAACACATGAATTCAACGCACCGGATGAAGTTGGAACGGCATACCCAGCGCAAGGCGCGGGTGCATGGCGCGGTTCGCGGGAGTACCGCGCGGCCACGGTTGTCGGTTTTTCGTAGTAATAAAAACATTTCGGTGCAGGTCATTGATGATGAAACCGGCCGCACCCTGGTCTCGGCCAGCAGCACCGAAAAAGCGGTGCGTGGCGACGCCAAGCACGGCGGCAACAAGGCGGCGGCGACGACCATTGGCAAGCGCGTGGCCGAACGGGCCAAAGAAAAAGGCATCCAGCAGGTGGCTTTTGACCGCAACGGATACCGTTATCATGGGCGCATCAAGGCCTTGGCCGACGCCGCCCGCGAAGGCGGCCTGCAGTTTTAATCGGCAGTGATAGCAACGAACGACCGGGCCAATGACGCTCGGCGGTGGAAAACCCTCCCGCGAACAGCGCCCAGCGCCAGCGGGAGACAATGCTGCGGCTTTTGGGCAGCGCCCAGACCTCGAACATTAAAAGGCACACTATGGCAGACCGTCAATACGATGATGAACGCAATCTTGAATCCCGCACCGTGGGCCACTTCCGCAGCGCGAAGGTGGTCAAGGGCGGCAAAAACTTCTCCTGGGAAGCGCTGGTAGCCGCGGGCGATCGCAACGGTAACGTTGGCTTGGGCTACGGCAAAGCCAAGGAAGTGGCGGCCGCGACCGAAAAGGCCACCAAAGATGCGCGCAAGAAAATGGTCAAAATTTCGCTGCAGGGCGGCACTATTCCGCACGAAGTGATGGGCCGGTATGGCGCCAGTCGCATTAAATTGGTGCCGGCCCGTCCCGGAACCGGGATCAAGGCCGGGCGGTACGTTCGCCCCCTGTTGGAATTGGTTGGCGTGCGGGATATTCTGACCAAGGCGTATGGCTCAACGAATAAGAAAAATTTAAGCAAGGCCACGCTGCAGGCGCTGCAATCGTTGCGCAGCCGCGAGCAGATTGAACAAGACCGCGGCGTGTCGGTATCGTAATGAAAACAGCGGCGACTGCGGCCGACAGCGCCGGGCCTGCGGCAATTTAACCAACGTAAATCAAAGAAAGCGGCAGCCACGTTTGCCGATGGAGTAACAGCCCATGATGATCCACGAAATTACAGCGCAAACCGGCCGGCACAAGCAACGCAAGCGCCTGGGTCGCGGCGAAAGCAGCGGCCATGGCAAAACCTGCTGCCGCGGCACCAAGGGCAGTGGCGCCCGCGCCGGCGGCGGCCCACGTTTCGGCACGGAGGGCGGGAATATGCCGCTGTTCCGCCGGTTGCCCAAGCGCGGCTTTAACAATAATTACTTTGCCCAGCGCTTCAGCATCGTGAACATTGCCGACTTGGAAGCGCAGTTTGATGGCGGCGCCACCGTTGACACCAACGCCCTGATCACCCGCAAGCTCGTGCGGGATGAGAAACTGCCGGTCAAGGTTCTTGGCGAAGGCGATCTCACGAAGCCGCTGACGGTCATCGCGGCAAAATTCAGCAAACAGGCCGCTGACAAGATCAGTAAGGCCGGCGGTTCCATGCAAACTCTGTCGCTGGATCGCAACAAGGACAAGGTCAACCCGAAGACCGGCAAGTTCCGGCCGCGTGCGGTGGCTGAACAGAAGCCCGCAGCCGCCGAAAAGTCTTAAGCAGGGCGTTGCCGATATGGCCCGTGCGGCGCTGGCAGATTGGGCGATGGCACGAAAACTTCGCGGCGCAAAATCCCGGAGGTCAGCGCTGCCCGGGCGTTTCTAAAAAAGCCCGGCTCGGGGCGCTGACACTTTCCCGCGGGTTGCTATAATCTTGGTTTCCGGCGCGGCGCCTAAACTCTAGAGGTTCGCTTGTTCAAGACCATTACGAACATATTCCGCATCCCTGAATTGCGCAATAAAATACTATTCACGCTGGCGCTCTTGTGCATCTATCGCATCGGTTTTTTTATCCCGTTGCCCGGCGTTAATACCCACACTCTCAGCGGGGCCTTGAACAATTCCAGCAGCTCGCCCCTGGGCGCCATTAGCAGCTATCTAAGCCTCTTCTCTGGCGGATATCTGGGAAAAAGCACCATCTTTGGCCTGGGCATCATGCCCTACATCAGTGCGGCAATTATCTTCCAGTTATTGGGCACGGTTGTGCCATCCTTGGAAAAGCTGCAAAAAGAAGGGGAGCCGGGGCAACGCAAAATTAATGAATGGACCCGTTATGCGACGGTTGCTCTGTGCGTGATCCAATCCGGCATGTGGTTGACCTACCTAACCCGCACCAGCCAGACGTATCCCCATGGCATGCTTTACAAGAGCATGTACAATCACCATTTGTTTCTGTTCTGGATCATGGGCATTGCCGCCATGACCGCCGGCAGCGTTTTTCTCATGTGGCTGGGCGAGCAAATTGATGAATTCGGCATCGGCAACGGCGTGTCGCTAATCATCATGGCTGGCATCGTTTCGTTGATGCCCAATGCCATCATGAGCGTCTACCGCGAAACGTCGTTGCGCGTCACGGCCTCGCCAAAATACAGATATGGCATTGGTACGCTGCTGTTTCTGGTGGCGGCGTTTGTCTTTGTTGTCGCCGGTTCGATCATTTTAACGCAGGCCACGCGGCGTATCACCATTCAACATGCCAAGCACATTCGCGGCCGGCGCGTGTATGGCGGGCAATCGCAGTATCTGCCGCTGCGGATCAACCACGGCGGCGTGATGCCCATTATCTTCGCGAGTTCCTTA
>JAJZCU010000304.1 GCA_021828935.1 Planctomycetota bacterium
GCACCCGTGAAGGCCGCAGGTTTGTGCTGCACCGCATTAACAATCACATTCAGGGAAAGCTTTCCGTGCAGTCCTGGAGCTTGGGCTGGTTCAGCGGCATGACCCTGCGCGACGTGACTCTGCGCAACGCCACCGGCCATGTGGTGTTGCGCTGCACCACGCTTGATACCAGGCTCACGCTGTGGTCCATGATGTTCGGCAGTTACGATTGCGGCAACACGCAGGTTCAGCACCTTACCTTAAACCTCATGCGCCACCGCGATGGCACAAATTCGCTGGACCGCATTTTGGGAACCCAGGGCAAGCATCGGTTTGGACCACTGGCGCGCTTCGTGCGGCGGGTGGGCAAAAGCCTGCGCGGCGTGATCAACCTGCATGGTTCACAAATAAGTCTGGCCGCACGCGGCGCCGGACCGCCCATCGCATTGCGCCGCGTGGGCGGCCGCGTGGAAATTGCCTCGCCTGCGGCCCCGCTGCGCATTACCCTGCACGGCGAAAGTTTTTCCAACAAACAGGTGGCGCCGTTTTTTGTGTCCGGCAACTTCCCGCCGATCCGCAACTGGTTTGTTGAACCGCTGGCCATGCTGCAACAGATGCAAACCGAGGCCGGCGCCATTCCCGTGGCCACAGCCGCTGCATGGCTGGGCTTAAACCCGCAATGGCAAAATGCGTTTGGACCGGTCTTCTCCCGCGTCATGGTCATCAGCCGTCGGCAGCGCGTGGCGCCAGGCTTTCATATGCTGCCCACGATTAACACCACCGTGCAGTTGGACGGGGCGAAAGGATCGCTGGCGGTGCGCGGCCGCATCGTACCGCAGCAGCGGGTGAAAGCTGGATATGCGCATGCCTTGTTGGAAGTACCCCCCGGCCGCGGATATTACGCGCAGGCCCGCGTGGCGGCAGCCACTCCGGTAACCGGCTTGTTGGCGTATGCCACGCCGGTGCTGGAAAATCTTACCAACAAGGCCGTGGTACACCTTGAAGTGCAGCGCCTGTGGGTGCGCGTGGGGGCGGCGGCGCACGCCCGCGGCGACCTGGTTCTGCGGCTATCCCATGTGCGGCTGTGGCCGCGCGGGCTGTTGCTGCGCCTGATGGCGCTGGCGGCGGGTTCGGAGCAAGCGTCGCATCGTCACGCCTTAACCAGACCCATCCCGGTGCGCATTGCCCCGTTGCGGGTGCGTTTACGCCACGGCGCGGTCTGGTGCCGCAAGAGTACATTAAAATTTGCGAATGGAACGCACATTGTTTGCAGCGGACATGTCGCGTTTAACGGCATGCTGGGCATGATCGCCACAGTGCCGCTGGGCGCCAATGCCGACGAACTGGGCAACGCGAGCATCAAGATACCGGTCGCGGGCACGTTGGCCCGGCCCGTTATGGGAAGCCTGCAGCCCCTGGGACCATTTCAAGGCCACACGCCATGAACGACGCCGCCGCGCATGAAATCATATTAGAGAATGGTCCGCCCGGGCCAATGGCGCCGGCGCCTCCCGTGGCGGTCCCGGCGGCCGCGGCGCCCCAGACCATGGGCCATTATGCCGCCGCCCGGCGGCGGGCCGTGACGTTCTCGCACTGGGCCCGCATGTTTTTCAGCATGCTCTGGCAGCGCATGAATGAAGACCGCACCTTTGAGCAGTCCGCAGCCCTGGCCTACAACACCCTGTTTAGTCTGCTGCCCATACTGGTTCTGGCCCTCATGATCATGTCCATTGCCACCAGCAAGGCCGACACAACAACCTATGAAGGTTTCTTTTTTAGCGTGCTGGGCCTCAGTCAACTCATCAATCGCAACGCCACCAAGGGCCACCCGCACAGTTCCCTGGTGAGTATTCTTGACAAGCAAATTGCCAACGTACGCACCGTGCTGCAACAGCCCGGCACCGGGTTCATCGGCTTCGCGGTGCTGCTGTGGGGCGCCATCAGCTTAATGATGGTCATTGAACAGACCTTCAACCAGATATTTCGCGTGAAGTCATGCCGGCCGTGGCGGCGGCGGCTCATGCTGTACTGGTGCGTCTTAACGTTGGTGCCCCTGGGACTGGCCGGTTCCATCTTTCTCTCCGACCGTTTTTCCAAGATCGTCAACAGCGTGAGCGCCGGCAAAATGATTCTGGCGCCGGCCACGCTCATCGGCGGCTTTGCCATCAGTTGGTTTGTACTCATGCTGTTGTACAAGCTTATTCCCGATACGCTGGTGCGCCTGCGTTCGGCCCTGGTGGGCGCCCTGGTGGCCGGCATTCTGTGGGAATTGGGCAAATTCGGCTTTGGCCTGTATGTCCGCCATGTGGCCGGGTACGGCAAGTGGTACGGCAACCTGGGCCTGATTCCGCTGTTCATGTTCTGGATTTATTTAACATGGAATTTTGTGCTGGTGGGGCTGGAAATAACCTTCGTGCATCAGCACTACACCACGCTGTCGCGTCGGTTCTCCCACGGTCTGGGGTTTTTAACTCCGCTGGTTGATGTGCAATGCGTGCTGCCGCTGGCGGTGATGCTGGAAAAACGCTTCTCCATCGGCGGCACGCTGACCGTGGGCGAGGCCGCACGTGAACTGAGCCTGCCGCGCGAAGTCTGCCAGCGCCTGCTGGACGCCCTTACAGAAGCCGGCCTGGCCTATCGCACGCAACGCGGGGAAGACCGGCATTACGGCCTGGCGAAAGCCTCGGAAAATATTACCGTGGAGCATTTGTTATTGGCCGGCGCCCGCGTGTGCATGACCGCCGCCGACAGCGCCCGCAGCTTGGAAAGTTCTGAAGTTGGCCTGCACGCCCCCGGAGTGATTGCCCTGGAAAACGTGCAACGCGAATTTGCCCGCACCCACACGCTGGCCTGGCTTTCCGCCCATGGGCCGCTGGAGCGGCACGGGTCCCCCACGCCGCCGGAACTTGCCCCAGCCCCGATGCCCGCATGACCACAGGCCTGAAAACATTCGCATGAAAAAAGTACGCACCATCATCGGCCTTATGAGCGGCACCAGCGTGGACGGCATTGATGCCGCGGTGGTGCGCTTCACCGGCGTGGCGCCGGATATTAAACTTATCAACATCACGCATTTCACCATGCCCTGGCCGCGGAGAGTACGGGAACGTTTGCTGGCGGTCATGGCCCCGGCCAGCGCCCCCGTGCGGGAAATTTGCGAATTGCACATGATCACCGCCCGGTATTTTGCAGACGCCGCGGCCCGGGCCAGGGCCGCCGCCAAGATACAGCCGCACGCGGTTGAAGCCATTGGCAGCCACGGGCAGACCATTTGCCATTTGCCGCCGATGGGCCGCGCGGGCCGAATACCGAGTCTGGGCAGCACCTTGCAATTGGGGGATATTTCGGCAATTGCCGCCTTGACGGGCATTCCCGTGGTGGGCAATTTTCGGTCGGCGGACATGGCCGTGGGCGGCCAGGGCGCGCCCCTTGTGCCCTGGGTTGATAACGTATTGCTGCGCCACGCCAGCTTATCGCGCGCGGTGCAGAATATCGGCGGCATTGCCAATGTCACGCTGCTGCCGCCAGCGGGCAGCGCTGCGCCGATCGTGGCGTTTGACACCGGTCCGGGCAACATGCTCATGGATGGGGCCGTGAGCCTGGGCGCCGCGGGTAAAGAAAAGTTTGATAAAAATGGCCGGATGGCGGCGGCTGGTCAGGTGGATGCGGCGGCGGTCAAACGTCTGCAGGCCATGCCTTACTTTCGCCGGAAACCGCCCAAAAGCACCGGTCGTGAATTGTTTGGCGAACAACTCGCGGCCCAGTTGCTGGCCTGGTGCGCGGGCCGGCCCGCCGCGGATGCCGTCGCCACCGCCATTTTTATCAAACTTTTCTTTA
>JAJZCU010000305.1 GCA_021828935.1 Planctomycetota bacterium
CTGAATTATAAAGGGAAAAATTGGCAGCACATAGTCGGCTCTGACCGCCAGCGGCAATGTGAGCGGCATCAACAGAATCGGACCGACCAACGCCACGGCCCGAAGCCACGCGCGGCCGGCCCGCAGCGGGGCTCCATCCAGCATCGCCACCCTGGATCGGCCGCAAATCTTGCCGAGGCTTTGCCCCCACGCACCCTGCAGAATGGCAAAATAACTGACCGGCAGGACATACGTAATTACGAAAATGCCGACGACCCCCAGCGTGCCCATCGTTGAAAATGCGTCCACGCCCCGGCGTAACAACGCGGTGCCAGCCCCCACGGTGATCACCATTAGAAAAAAGCTTAGCGGAACCGCAATGCATGTGATCACCGAAATGTCAACCCAAATGCACAGCAACCGTCGCAACGCATCCGCCCGGACGAGACCGGCCGCGGGTGGCGGCGAGCCGCCCGCATCATTCTGCGGCGCCGCAGCGGGCCGCGCTCCGGGGCCGGATCGGCCTGAAGGATACCAGCGGATCAGCGACGGCACCTGACCCGCCGGCACGGCGCTTTCGGCGCCATCCGCCCACACCATATCCCGGCGATCCAATGTGCCGTTACTGGCCATTGCGCCAAGCGCGCTCAATGAAACCGGCCCAACGGTGCTGCCGCCCTGCGAATAATAATAATTCGTCGAGGGGGGCGCTCCGCCGGACGGCGCGGAGATACTGGAACGCCCGGGCGCCGCATTTGTGGCTGGACTGGTTGCGTTGGCCAATTCCGGCAGCGGCTCTCTTTCCGCCGGTGGCTGCACTTGACGCGCCGCGGCAAAAATGTCCGCCCGGGCGCCCGCCTGCGCCCACTGCACGCGATCGGGTGAGATTTCGTGGATGCGCAGCAGTGTGCCCTGCCTGGCGGCGGCCTGTAGCTGTTGCAGCGTAAACGGCCCACCGATCTTCCCGCGCGAACGAACAAAATAAGTTTGGTCAGCCATTATATCATGTCCCTTTCATGGTCCTTCAAAAAGCTGTCTGACCGTAGCGCCTGCGTTTTCGCCCGCCGCGTCATGGCGCCGAAAGTAAAAGCCCGGCGCATTAGCGACCGCGGCAAACGAAAACCAACTGGCCGCTTCGCAATACATTGTTGCCACCAGCCACGGTCCAATGTCCGTGTTGATAGCTGGCTACTTGCACGGCTGGATGAGTTCCAGCGCCCGCGGGCCGAGCCACCCATGCCGTATCGCCCGAACGCACCGAAGCGTCCGTGGACACGCGCCACCCGCCTGATTTTTTCTGTGCCACGCCCAGACCGGATAACCGGAAATCGACGGCCTCGCGGATTTTGGCCTCGTGGGCCGCGACCGCATGTTTCACTTGCGCAATGCCGTTAATAACTTCCAAGGCCCTTAGAATGGGTTTGCGGCGCTTGCTGGCGCTGCCGGGCTGGTGCGGTTTAAGCCAATTGACGTTATCAAGTTTTAGCGCGTGCAGGGCCGCGGACGCAGCGGTTAAACGTTGCGACTGGCATAGCGGGCCAAGGGCCACCCGGTTGTAGCGCAGCAGCATTTGCACCAAAAGGCCCTTGATGGCCAGGTTCATTTTCTGATGCATCGCCAGCTTTAAAATCGTAAAGCCCACCGTATCCCAGTGCGTGCGCTCCTCTAAATTCAGCACGCGCAGCGCCTTTCTTGCGAAGACACATTGGCCCGCGGGCATGGGCGTTTGGGACGTTAGCCGCACCCCGGGCCCCAGAGACTCATGGCGTAGATGGGCCAAATTGGGCGTTTTCGCAACATGGTTGAAGCTCCAGCCAATGGCATCGCGCGTAAAACGTGGCTTACCGTACACGTAATACCGCACGCCATTGGAGTCGCGCGCCGTCTTTAGTTTATCAATGAGGTGGTTGTGCAGCAGCGCCGACGCCCGATGTTGCCACGGCCCCGTACGGCTGGTGGCAATAAGAAATTGCTTCAGATAGACACTGTATGCCGCCACCGCGGGGGTCCACGCACTGTGCGGATAGGCCTTTAAAAATGCGGCGATCTGCGCGGTTCGGCCGGTTGCGTCAAAGCGGCTTTTGGGGGCCAGTTTGCCATGCCACTGCGCCACTAAATTTCCCCAGGCATCCGCGGCCCGAGCGGCATTGGCATGTTCAACCGCGGCTTGCATGACCGGCGCCAGGCGTCCGGCAGGTAAGTCTTTTAAGTACTGCTGCGCCGCCTGCAAATAACCGGCCACGGACGTGCTGTTAAATATGCGTGCGCGGTCTCCCTCTTGCTGGCCCAAATTGTTTAGCCACCGGCTGCGGCGAGTCAGCAGGGCGCTGGTGGCTTGTTCAAGCGCGGCCACCGCCGGGGCAGCGCTTGGCCGGGTGCTGGCCACCGCCGCGCGCCGTTTTAGTTGGCGCAGCGCTTTGGCCCATGGCCGGGGCGCGGTGCGTAAGCCTTTGCGTGTTAATTTATTGCGTATTTGTTGGCAAATTTGGCTTAGCATCACCATGGTCCGGGCGTCATACCGATTGCGCGCTGCCGTGCGATACGCCTTGATGTTCTCCCGCCACGTAGCCACCAGCGCCTTTTCACGCGCCTTGGCGGCAATCCGTCCCGCTGCGGCAAGATCGCGCTGGTCCGGGTGTTTCACTCCGGCCCGCCGCACGTTTTTCATAAACTTCGCGAACTGGGCACGGCGCGCCTCTTCGCGCCCGATATCCGCCAGCAGCCGAGTCGTGGCGGCCGCAATTGCCGGGTCCGTACTAATGCCCCGTGCGGCTTTGGCCTGCGCCAATATGGCCACCGCTTGCTGAAGATTATTGTTAAGCCGAACCCCGTTATCGGCGGCTGCAAGGGCCTTGCGCCAGTCCGTGGCCCGATGATCCTGCACTACGATATATGCCGCCGTGGCGATGCCGCCCGCCACCAACAATGCCGCCGCCACGTAAACAGCGGTGATGCCGCGTCTGCGGCGGAGAGCCGCGGCATCCCGATTGTGAAGCGTTTGTTGATAATTGGCCAGCAACGCTTCGGGCAGCGGGAATGGGTAATGCGCCGCCTCACGGTGCAATTGCTGCAGTTCGGGGGTGGGGCGGTCCGTATCCAGGGCCTGTTGCAAATCCGCCACCAAACGGTCAAACGCTTCCTGGGCAAATGCGTTTGCCTCTTCCGCGGCCGCCCAGCCGGCGATGGGTTCAACTTGTTCGCGCAGGTCTTCCGGCACGGCAACGCCCGCGCGGCCGGAGATTTCCGTCCACTGCGCCAATAACGGCCGCGCCGCCGCCAACGACATGGCCGCGTGTGCATCGTGCAATTTCGGCAACAATTGTCGCAATTCATTAACAGCGGCGGATTGCCGCAGCATGGCCAAATTCTGCTCAATAAAACGCTTGAGTTCCGGCGGCACCGGCGCCGCCCAATCTCCGCCGTTGGCTTCGGCGGCCATGCGTTCGGCCGCGTGCAAATCCTGCCGCTGGGCCGCCTGCGAAAATTCGGCGTGAATCTGCTCCTGGCGGTCGCGTTCCAAAGCGGCCTGATCGTCGCGCCAGAATGGCACGGCCGGTTCAACCGCGGCCAGCTTGCGAAGCGTGGCGATGCGCTGGGTTAGCGGGCCGCGGGCCAGCGCCAGAATGCGGTGGGTTGCCAATAAAGCATCGGTGCTGGTGGTTTCGCCGTAGGCCTGGTTCACGGCCGCGGCGGCGTCGAAATCCAGCGCCGGCGCCGCGGGCCAGTTATATTGCGTGGTGACATCCAGCCATTGGGCCAATTCGGGGAAGTCCAGTGTGGCCACCATGTCCAGCACGTCAGGCGGGGATTCGGC
>JAJZCU010000306.1 GCA_021828935.1 Planctomycetota bacterium
GGCTTACGGGGTAAAGGCTGGCGTGGGTCTCTTCCAAATTGAATCCGGCCCAGGGTCTTGGACGCCGCTCACGCCGTTGGGGCGTTCATTCGTCCCTGCGGGACTTGGAATATCCTCGCGCCTTGCACCAGGGGTTTCACCCCTGGCTATTTTCAGACGCCCAAAGGGCTACGGGGCACAGGCCATGCCCGGCCTGATAAGAATCCCCGGACATCGGACGGCTGCGCGCCATTGCCAGCTGCGGCGCAATAAAAGTGCAGGGAGTATGGACGGTATGGGTTGCCAGCCGAAATGACCGCGACAGTTGTTTGCTCGGAGACCCTTAGGCGGGCGTACCGACGGGCGGTTACCCAAACGGACATTTAATCGCGGGCAGGCGCCAGAACCGCTTCGGGCCGGAGCGATGCCGGCGCTATTGGGTTTGTCGCGGCCAGTGCCGGCGCTGCGTAGTCCTGCCGTTCCCGGAATCGTGCCGTCAAGATCACCCCGGCCAGGGCTAACGATGACCATAAGACCACGTCAATGGTATCAATGTAATGGCGTCCGTCGGGGCCCAGAACCTTGGCCAGTTCGGAGGTCCAGAGCATCAAAAACGCCGTTGCCGCCAGCGCCACCCAGGCCCATTTGCGATTGGCGGGCGCCACCGCGGGATCTTCGGCAATCATGCCCACGGCCATCAGGGCAAAGATCAATGTCACGTAGTGCGGAACCCAGGTGCGTTCAGAAGCCCAGAGCATAAACATGCCTACACAGGCAATTTCCATGGCGTAACGGCGGCAGCGCAATGTCGGCATGTTTCGGCGGGCCCACCAAATCCCGCCAACGGCGATCAGCAGCAGAACAATGCGGCCCAGGGCCAGCGCAACTGCTTTTGGCAAATAGACCAGCGTCAGGTAATGCTTGTGAACCACGCCGGCAGTGGTGGTTTTCCAGGCCGGCACATGTGAAAAAATGCGCAGGATAAATTCCGGGATCGATTCGCCGTTGGCAAATTTGATTTTGCCGCGGAGCACATATGGCGTAATCATGATGTGCGTCCACTGTGCCAGCCAGGTGATGTTTTGGCTCCATCCAAAAAAAATGGACGGCACGAAAAAAAGCCAGAGGACAATTCCGCCGGCAATCGCCGCGCTGATCGCCCAGCGTTTTCTAAACAGAAAATATGCCAGGAATGCCAGGGGCGTGACCTTGATGCAAATAGCCATGGCCACAAGCAACCCGGCCATCAGGTCGCCCCACGGAGTTTCTTCCTGGGCGAACCAAAGCCCGGCGGCCAATGGCAGAAGCATCAGCAGATTCATCTGGCCTTCCTGAATGTCGCCGATGACAGGAAAAAACCAGCCGGCCGCAACCAGCAGCAAGGCGCCGGGGAGTACATTGCCGCCGCCGCGCCGAATGATGGAAAGCGCGAACAAAAAGATAGGAACAAAAAAAAGTGGTTTGCACACCACCCAGGCGGCTTGGGCGTCCGGCCGGGAGAGCAAGGTGAAGGGCGCCACAAACAGCATGGCAAAGGGCGGCAGCGGGAAACGGTCAGAGCGGTACGGCTTGGCGTGGTGAATAAATTGCGGCACGGTTTTCATGTAGGAATCGAAGGCGTCAATATGTTTTTGCCGCGTCATCTCATGGGCAATTTTTTGATGGGCCTGGACGGCCAGCACGATGGTGGCCGCTGCAAGGGCCACGAAGATAAGAAGGAAGATCACCCTACGCACTATGCTGCTCCTTGTGGACACGCCACGAACGCTGTCAGAGGTCAGATAATCACCAACGGCGCGGCTTTTAGCGGGCGCGGCAGAAATGTCTAACAAGCGATGGCAAACATCATAGCGTGGATGGGTCGAATTTTCTCGATTGCGTGAACCGGCGGCTATATAGCCCCGGGCCCAGCCTTGGCCGGGGTTGTCGCCTCCGCTGGTGATCGATCCGCGATTTTTAAACCCGTCCCGTCAAGCGCCCGCAAAATTCGGTCACTGCCCCGGACGCGTAGTGGACTGCTGGCGTTTCGCGCGAATCGTCCAGCGGTCCCAGCCGTGGCCGTTGAACGTCACGGTTGCGCGGTAGGCCGTCGTGCCGGGGCGGCAAGCGGAGGCGGGGCCTTCGGAGCAATAGGTATAAAACAGTCGAACCGTCCACGGCTTTCCGTGTGGGCGGTCGTGACGGGCGGCCTCGCGCAGGGCGCCCAATGAAACGGTGGCCACCACTGGCGTGCGGCCGCCGGTAAGGGTTTCCTGGGCCAACACATGCGCGCCTTGCTTAATACTAATTGAAAGCGGCGCGCCGGGCGTGAAGTGCGTGCGGGGAGGCAGCGTCAGCGGAATACTCAGGCGCAGCGGATGGTTGGGGTTGATCTGGGCGCCGGCAGCGGCGATGGTGGGCGTGTAATGTGCGGCACGGCGGGTGCGGCGCGGCGGCGTAAGGCCGTCAATGACCAACTGGCGCCAGGCTTTGGCGCCGGCGTTGATGATCACCACTCGCTGGTTGTTGGTATCGGCCACGAAAATTGTATTTCCGGCCACGCTCAGGCCGCCGGGCTCAAAAAATTGTAGCGTACCACCGGGCGTGCCGGCCCCCGGTTTTCCCGTGCCTAAAAACGTGCCTACCTGCCGCGTTCGCGGGTTGACCAGCCGCAATTGATTGTTATACGTATCGGCCACCAGCAAATCTTTGCCAAAGGCGGCAATGCCCAGCGGGTGCTGAAAACGCGAGGAACTGTACCCGCCGTTCACATCGCCAAAGATGAACAGCCCGTGGCCGGCAATGGTGGAAACGCGCAGTGTGTGAAGATTTATTTGGCGAATGCCGCTGTCTTCACTGTCGGCCACGTACAGGTTGTGGCCGATGCGCGCCAGGCCGGACGGCTGGGCAAAATCAGCATTGACGCCGACGCCATTGCGCAGATTTTCAGCGCCCGAACCGGCGATTGGCGCAGCGACATGGCTGCGTAAATTCATGGCCCAGATTTGGTGCTCTCCAGCCATGGCTATCAACAAATCATCACCGTTGATTTTCAAGGCCCAGGGGGAATTCAGGCCCTGTTTCCGTCCGGCGCGACCGCCAGTGGTATCATTGCTTTGCCGGCCCGTGCCCAGCACGGTATGCACGCGGCCGCGTCGCAGGTTGATCCTGCGAATTAAATTATTGCCGGTATCGGCCACGTACAGGAATTGGCCGCGCAAGGCCATGCCCTGCGGATTGTTAAAGCTGGCGTGGTCGGCGGGGCCGTCGGTCATGCCGCTGTGGCCATCGCCAAAAATAGCCAGCAGTTTTGCGTGGCCGCGGGCATTGGGCCACGAGGTTTCCACGATGCGATTGTGATCACTATCGGCGATGAACAGCCGATGGCCGGCAGGGTCGGCAAGTACCTTGCCAGGAAACGACAATCCACCGGCGGAGGGGACCGATGTTGCGGGCGTGAATTTCAGCGGCGCGGCGGCGAGGGTGTGGTTTCGTCGCCCCTGGGCCAGGGCCTGTTTGATCGCCCGCCGCAGCAGCCGCGCATGGCCTTCCCCGGAGACCGATCCCACGATGTGGCCGGTGGAATCAATGAGCACCAACGTGGGCCACGCATTCACGCCATAGGCATTCCAGATGTGCATGTGCTGATCGACAATCACCGGGTGGGTAATTTTGTATCGCTGGACCGCGGCGCGGATATTGGCCGCTTCGCCCTCTTCCGTGAATTTGTTGCTATGCACGCCGATAATCACAAATGGTTGCCGCCGAAATTCATGCTGCAAGTGATCGAGCATGGGCAGGATGTGGATGCAGTTAATGCAGC
>JAJZCU010000307.1 GCA_021828935.1 Planctomycetota bacterium
CGATGGAAACTTCGCCTTCCTTAATGGTATTGATGCGGCGGATGTCCACGCGTACGGAGCTGTAGAATTTCAACGCCCGGCCGCCGGTGGTGGTTTCGGGGTTGCCGAACATGACGCCGATTTTTTCGCGAATTTGGTTGATAAATATCACCAGCGATTTGCTTTTGGAAACCGCGCCGGTGAGCTTGCGCATGGCCTGACTCATGAGCCGGGCCTGCATGCCCATGGGGGCATCGCCCATTTCGCCCTCAATTTCGGCCTTGGGGATCAGGGCGGCCACGGAATCGACCACGATCACGTCCACGGCGTTGCTGCGCACCAGCATTTCCACAATTTCCAGCGCCTGTTCGCCGGTGTCTGGCTGGCTGACCAACAGGTTGCGCAGTTCCACCCCCAGCCGCTTGGCCCAGGTGGGGTCCAAAGCGTGTTCAGCGTCTACAAATGCCGCCACACCACCGAGCTTCTGGGCTTCGGCCATGATGTGCAGACACAGCGTGGTTTTACCGGAAGATTCCGGGCCGAAGACTTCCACGATGCGGCCCCGGGGCATGCCCTTGCCGCCCAAAGCAATGTCCAGCCCCAGGGCGCCAGTGGGGATGCCTTCCACCGCCAGCGGATTGTGCATGCCGTCAAGGCTCATGATGGCGCCCTTGCCATATGTTTTTTCGATCTGGGCCAGGGCCCGATCCAGCGCCTGGTCGCGGGCTGAAGAACCGGGGGCCGGGGCTGGGCTGCTTTCTTTGGACATGTTGCTCACCATTTTCTGTTAGGGACTGCAAATAACCGTCGGCGGCGCGGGACAAAATAACAATTGCCCGGCCCGGCGCGGCGCCTGCGGCCGTAATGCCACAAACGCCGCATGGCTTCTTGAACGAAGTAGGTAACTATACCTAACAAAATCCTAACGTCAAGCAAATTAATCGCCGGGCGCGAAATTTTCTCAACAACTGGCCAAATAGTGGGCGCCGGCCAGGATTCCGCGTTTTTCGCCTTCTTCTGAGCCGTTGAAATTCTCATCTTCCAGTTCAATGCAGACCGCCCCTTTGTATCCGTGCTCCTTTAAGATGCGGAAGGTCTCAGTCCAACGCGTCTGTCCGTGGCCGGGAATGGCGTACCGCCAGCCGTGGGCGCCAAAACCGTGCGCCTTGGCAAATGTTGCGGGCTGTTCATGCCCGTATTCGTACACGCCCTCGGCGATAATTTCGGTGTCCTTCCCATGAACATGGTACACGCGGTCGGCAAATTCACGGAGGAACCGCACCGGGTCGATGCCCATGCGCAGCAGGTGTGACGGGTCAAAATTAATGCCCATGGTCTTGGACGGCACGGCTTTGAACAGCGCACGGTATCCTTCGGGCGTGCAGCATAAGGCGCCCGTACCGGGGTAACCTTCAATGACCAGCCGGGCGCCACAGGCCTCCATCCGCGGGGCCAGGGCTTTCATGGATGCCGTGAGGTGCTCGAAGTTTTCCGCCCGCGGAGCTTCGGGCTTCTCCGGCAGCATGACCATGAAAAAATTCTGGACGCCCAGCTTGGCCAGACCCTGCATATACGTGGCATTCTTTTCGACCGCCGCTTCGCGCGTGGTTTTGTCCGGCGACATGAGCTTGCCCCAGTCTGGAGCATCCACCGAACCAACCTTCATCCCGGCATCGGTGATTTGCCGGACCGATTTTTCATCGGCGTGTCCCAAGTCCAGCACGGAAAGTTCATGGCTCTTGAGCCATTCGATAAGGTTGGGAAGATTCTTGTGCCATTCGGTCCAGCCGCGGCGATAGCCAATGGGAAAGTTGCCGGTATGCGTGGTCAACATGCTGTGGTACTCCAGAGTCAGGGGCGTATGTGGTAAATCTGTCATCAACGAGACGCCCCGATTCTCCGGGAAAGCGGGATAAACCTCAAGCGCTGCATCTCCAAATTCTAAATTGTGCGGGAAGTTGCGTTGGGGCGGGCAGAACCTGCGTGGAAGAATGTTTCCGGGGGGTCTTGGGACGAAGTTTCCGCAGCGGATCATGGGCTTGGCATGAGGCTCCTTACCATGCATCTGACGCCCCCTGACCTTCCTCGGTCCGTGCGCAGCGTTCTTACCGTCTCAGCGGTTTTTTTTAGCCCGTGCAGCGCCATGCGCCCGGAAAGAAATTTGTCAGATCCGCGAATCCAGCCGCATGCGGACGTGCCGCTACTTATTTGACAAGATACGGCGCCGTTAAATGTGCGGACCCGCCCGGGCCCCGGGCGCGAATTCTTTGATAATCGCCCGCAGATGCCCGCGAACCGCCTCTTCTGAACAGTGCTCGGCGGCGAAGCGGCGGCCTTCTTCGCCCATGGCCGCACAGCGCGGCGCGTCGCCCCACAGTTTCCCCATGGCTGCCGCGAGGGCCTGGGGATCAGAGGGCGTGCAGGTCACGCCGTTGCGCCCTTCAAATACATAGTCGGCAATGCCGGTCGATTGGGTCGCCAATAGAGCCTTGCCCAAATGCATGGCCGCCACCAGCGTCACATGCCCGCAGGGAACCTGTGCCCCCGCCAATGGCAATATCATAAATTGTGAATGGTACAGGACGTTCATCGCCTCGCCAAAAGGGATATTGGTCAGAACCCGCACATGGTCCGGCACATTGAGGCCCTCCAAGTTATGCGGCCGACAGACCAGCACCAAAGGTACGTGCGGCGTCAGTGCGGCAGCGGCGATCAGGGCGCCGTAGTCCCGGGCGTTGCCGCCCAGAGCGCACGCATATCGCCCGGCCACAGTGGGCGTTTCCCGGTGCGCCACGTCCGGCACGCCCACGCCCCACAATTGCAAATGAATTTTTTCCAACGGAATGCCGAACCATTCGCTGTAGAGTTGTTGTTCCATGGTGGAATACACCACAAATCTCTGGATGTCCTGGAAAGCCCGGGACATCCAACGCCGCCGGAACCCGGTCGGTAATTTGACAAAATTAAACGAATACGCCACATGCGCAACCCGGATGCCCCGCCGCCGGGCAAACGTGGCGCACCAGAACGACACGCGCGGGTCGTGGGTAAACAACAAATCCGGCGGCCGCTTCCGCAATTGGGCCATCCACAAACGCACGGCGTTCATCAGATGCAAATCAATGCGCCGCACTTTACTTAATAAACCTGTGGCGGGCGGCGAAAAGAATGTCCAGTGTGCGAACGGCAGGCCCAGACTGTCCGCCAGCCACCGCCACGGCGGCGGATTCAACGAGCCGCAGGCGATTTCAAGCGTTTGGCGCGCGGCCTGGGGCGCCGCCGCCCCATTCAAGGGCGCTTCAGGGTTTAACTCCTGCCTCATTGCAGCTCCGGCGATAAAAAAACAGGACGCTTCACAAGCGGACCTTGTGGCGTCAGGATACCATCATGGTACGCCGTCGGCCACAGAATGTTTTATTTTATGTATATCAACATCTGAAACAAGTCCAGGAAGGCGGAATCACGCCGGCACTTCGTACGCCGCGCAGCCACCCATTCAACCGGCGCAACCTGTTCGCATGAATGTACCAATGCCCGACGCGGGCGCTAATCGCATGCGCCATGAACAACCAGGCATGGAGGCTGCCGCCAATCATGCGGAACGGTAAAACAAAAGGAGCCGGTTGGTTGTCAAACCACCGGCTCCGTTTTTTTTGTTTCCGTTTTTCCGCGGCCGAATCATATCAGCCCGCAGGCGCCATCAGACCGCGATGGCCGCGCCGATCAGGTCGTGATCAACGCCCCGCCGAAGTTGCTTTGCAGTTGGGCCAGCGACAGTTGCAACAGGCCGTT
>JAJZCU010000308.1 GCA_021828935.1 Planctomycetota bacterium
AACCGGGCGTCCGAAGGATCCGTGGTAAAGCCAATCTGATTGTTGACAATAATATGAACGGTGCCGCCGGTGCGGTATGCTTCCAATTCTGAAAGGTACAGCGTTTCACTGACAATGCCCTGCCCGGTGAAGGCCGCATCGCCATGCATGAGCACCGCCACGGTGCGCACGCGTTCGTGGTCGCCCTTGCGGTTCTGCTTCGCCCGGGCAATACCTTCCACCACCGGGTCCACCACTTCCAGATGGCTGGGATTCGCCGTTAAGGACAAATGCACCTTGCGACCGTCGGGCGTGACATGGTCATAGGCATAGCCCAGGTGATATTTCACGTCGCCATCGCCGCTGGACTTTTGCGGGCGGTCCAGCACTTCGGTCATGATCATTTCATACGGCTTGCGCAGAATATGCGCCAACACGTTCAGCCGGCCCCGGTGGGCCATGCCCATGATCACCTCGTCAACGCCCAGTTCGGCGCCAAAGTTTATTAACTCGTCCATTAAATTGATTTGCGTCTCGGCGCCTTCAATGGAAAACCGCTTCTTGGTGGGGTGGCGACGCTGCAGGAATTGCTCAAACTCCTCGGCGGCGATCAAGCGAGCCATGATTTCCTTGCGCTGCGCCGCGGTAAGCTGGGGCTTGTTCAGGGAGGGCTCCATGCGGTCAAGCAGAAAGTTGCGCTGTTCGGTGTTGCGAATGTCCATGAATTCCACGGCGAAATTTCCGCAGTAGGTGTCGCGCAAGCGCTCAATGAGCTGCCGCAGCGTGGCCTGGGAGCATCCGCGGTAATTGCCGCAGCCCACGGTGCGGTCAAGGTCCGCTTCGCTGAGGCCGAATTCGGACAGTTCCAGCATGGGGTGGCGCCGCGGGCTGTGGCCCAGCGGGTCTAAATTAGCAATTAAGTGTCCCATCTCGCGGTAACTGTGCAGCACGTCCGCCACGCGCAGGTCCGGCGCCTGGCCGCCGACGCCCTCCGCCCCCGCTGCCGCCTGCCCGGCGGAGGCGCCCACCGACGCCACACGACCGTTGGCGGCCAAATCAAATCCTGCGAAGAAAAGCTGCCATTGCGGATCCACCGAGCCACGGTCGCGCCGGTATTGCTCGTACAATTGTTCTATAAACTCGCCTTCAAATCCGTTGATCGGGGACAGCACCTTATTGCTCTGCGCTTCAGATTGCGTTTCCACGTACTATTTCTCCAAATGCGACTGCGGATGGTAGTATCCGATGGGTCGCGGGTGTCTTTACTGACATTAGTGTAGCCGATGGAACCTCAAGGCGTCATCAAGGCCCAAAATAACACATTCGCAGTTACGAACATGGCCGCGGCCGCGCGTCACGCACCGCCCCGCTCGTCGGCGCTTCCTGCGGGGATTCCCTCAGTCAATGACATCGGCCCGCCACATCCAACTCCTTCATTCGCCGAATGGCAGGCGGTGATTATTATTCTGCAGCCGCGACACGGCCGTTACCTTCTGCCAGACCGTCCGGCAATGCCGCCGCGGACTGGCCCTCGCGCCGCCTATAATCAATGCCGACACCGCGACCGCCCCCCACGCCGCAGCGGTTTTAGCGCCCACAAAAACCAACGTGAAAATCGCCGGTTACAGGAAGGATCAGCAACACCATGAAATTGCGCATCAAAGACTCCAGTATCCGGCTTCGCCTCACCCAGACTGAGGTCGCCAGCTTGGCCGCCGGCCAGGATGTCCACGGGCTGTTGAAACTTGGACCAACGTCGCGCGATTGCCTGGCCTACGGAATTACCATCAGCAGCACCGTTGACCATATTTCCGCCCACTGCTTTACCGGCAGCCTGCTGGTTACGCTGCCGCTGCCACTGGCCCGCAAATGGCATGAATCCCCGACCGTTGGCCTGCAAGCCACCCAATCTGTTGACGATGGCCAGGAAGTCACGGTGCTGCTGGAAAAAGATTTCACCTGCCTGCACCGCGGCCCGGGCGAAAACGATTCAGACACGTTCCCCAACCCGGCCAAGGCCGGGGCTATATAGCCGCCGGCTTGCCCGGCGCCGGGCAGTGCGCATCAACCCATCCCAACGTTGCCGCCAGCAACTTCTGAAAATCGGACACCGCCGCTTCCATTTCATACATTAACATATCAGAAAGCAAAACCGTATCCTGCGTGCGCACCGCCACCGCCAACTCCTGCAATTGCTGCTGAAACGACGCCACCAGCCGCAGCGCCGGAATCTCCCCCGCGGACAATGTGGCCAAATCAAGGTCCAGCATTTTTACCAGGCTGCCATAGGCCTCGTACATCTGTTGCCAGCCCTGGATAATCCCCGTGAACTGCGTATTGGCCTGCGTGATGTGCCCGGCCTGAAATTCATTGGCGGCACTGGAATGTTGCTCATGCAGGTAGGTTGCCACCGCCCAGAGCTTGGCCAGCGTGCGCCGCGCCAGTTCGCCGCGATCTTCTGATTCGCACTGCACGCGCGCGGCGCCCAAAGGCTGGCGCCCGCGCTGACCCAGCGCTTCCCCCGAAAGTGCCGCCCCGTCCACATGCACCTTCACCAGCACCCGGCCACGCTTTGCCAGCACCTTCCGCACCCACTCCAAATTTTCATGCAGCGTATCGCACGGCGGCATATCCGGCGCCGCCTGTCGGTCCAGTTCTAATTGGGTTTCAGCCATGGTTGCAGCCTCCAGCACAAGCCACCGGCCATTGCGCTGGCCGCGGCCGTGTTACAGGTTATCGGCCATAGCGTGCGGCGTGGCGCAATAAAGGCGCTGGCGCTGTTGTACGGCCAGACGGCACGGCGGACACATTGCCGCGCACGAACGCCCCCGATCGAAATAACAGGCCGCTGAGAGAGGATACCAAAAATTGATCCCCCGGATGATCGCGCGGGTTCTAGTTTTTTCGGACGTTCCGGCATGTTATAATACACAAAAACTAACTATTGGCGACAAAATACAAACCCACAGCGACACGGTGATTATCCGCTTGTTATTGCGCCGAATAGCTAGCTCAAACGGATGTTTGGGATGCGTTATGCGGCAGTTAACGGTTTACATTGCGCATCGAGAGCTTTACTTCCAGCAAGTCTTTGCGGGCATTATGCGCGAAGTCACCGCCGCGAAAGGCTGGCGCGTGCATGCCCCCACACATTTTGATATCCGCGCGGAGTTGGGCCGATCACCCGCCCAGGGCGACGCCATGATTTTGTCGCTTACCCCGGCCTGTCACAATTTGGCCCGCGCGCTTCACGTCCCCTTTGTTGATGTCGCATTTGAACATGACGGACACCTCATCTGCCCGCACGTCATGCCCGACCATGCCGCCGCGGGGCGGTTGGTCGCGGAGCACTTTTTAAACTGCGGATATAAAGCGTTTGGATTCATAGGCAGCGCCCAACAGCCGCCGCCATTTTGGGTGCGCGCCCGCTATCAAGGCTTCCGAGAGGCATTGCAAAACGCCCAGCATCATTGCATTACCTATGCCATGGACGAACAAGGCAGCCCCGACGTATTTGGCGCCCACGACCGGCACTTTGCCGCATGGGTAGCCGCCCTGCCCGAACCCGTGGCGCTGCTGCTGGCCAGTACCGAGCAGGCCGCAACGGTTTTAGACGCCTGCCGTTCGCGCGGGCTATCAATTCCCGAACACGTTGCGCTGGCGGGCATCGGGAATGAAGACGCGCTGTGCCGGGCGCTCCAGCCGCAGCTTTCCAATGTGGAACTTGACGGCTATTCCGCCGTGCGATACGCTGCATGAAA
>JAJZCU010000309.1 GCA_021828935.1 Planctomycetota bacterium
TGGTTGACCTCGGCGTGGGTTACATTGCGATTCTGGGAAAGCCAAGGCGTTTTTACCCGCATGCGCAATTTAACATAACGCCCATTATAGGACGTTGGTGGGGCGGTGAAAATGGGCGAAATCGGCCGTCCTTATTGCACTTCAAAACGCCTAAACTGCTACCGAGCCGCGAGATCCCAATGTCCACGCACGACTCAACTCGGCCGTACTACGTCCGGTGCCGTTCCGCCTTACGTCTTCGTCGCGTACACCACATATGGCTCAACCCGCGCCGCGAGCACCCGTGCGGGCTCGTTCAGCGGGCGCATACATAATGCAACAACATTTTTCTTGCCGCCGGTGTTCAGCCAGCAGTCGGGCAGAAAATATTCGCGTTGGCCGCCGTGCTGCCAAAAGCGGCCGATGGGGCGGCCGTTCAAATACAGCAATGCGTTGCCGGTCACGTCGAGCTTCAAACACCACGGCAGGAAAACGCCCGCCGCAACATGGGGCAATGCAAATTCCAACCGCGCCCACGACAACGCCGCCTCCGGCACAGTACCGTCTCTCCCGGGCGCTGATCTGTGCCAATGGGCATCGTCAAAATCTGGTTCCTGCCAATGTTCTGCCAAACCCACGGGCGCCGGCGCAAATTCCAACGGTCCGGCCAAACGGCCGGCGGCGTTAAATTTGCCCGACGGCCGGCGGGGCGCGCCGTGGTATGGCATGAGGCCAACGTCGTTCACGCCGTACTGTCCTTGCATTCCAATGCCGTTATTCCAGTGCCCAATGTTCTCGTACGCCAGGACCACATGCATTGCGTCCGCCCCGCCGGCATGCATCGGCAAAATGGCTGGCGACCCCGAGGTCGACGTTGCAAACGCCAGCTTGCCGTCGATCATTGCAGTAACCGAATCCTGGCCCGGCAACTCGACGGCGACGGCAACCGGAGTGCGGCGCGAATGGGACGTACGCCGCACCGTCGCGCGATAATAAGAAAATCCGCTGGCATACACGCCGAGGTCAACCAGCGATTCCCTGTGGCGCACGGTGCGCCAGTGCCCGGGAAGCGTATCCGCCTGGTAACGCACTGATGTAATGGCCACCGCGCCCGGCAGACCGGTGGGTCGGCGCGGCAGCGGCTCGGAATGGATCAACCATTCGCCGGAAGTCGCGGCCTTGGCGCCTGCGCCATGCCGAAGCCACAGCACGTCCGCCCCGCCGGGGCCAAGCCGATACCGCAGGTGAACCAATCCGTGTCCTTCAACATGCACGCGCACGGACTTGGCGAGGGTGTGGCTGCGGTTTTCCGATAGCACAAACAGATACACATCACGGTTGGGCGCTTCCCGCGCAAATACCTTTACCGCGCCGTTGCCCGATGAACCGCGGACGGTCCGCAATACCGATCTGGCCAGTGCCGGCCCGTGCTTTTGCAGCATGGCGCCAATGGCCGACACCGCCTGAAACTTTTCGCCCACCCCGCCGCATTCGCGTATTGGCGCACTGTAATCGTAGGAAGTGGCGATACCGGCGCCCGCCCATGTGCCAAAGTTCGTGCCGCCGAACAGCATGTAGTAATTCATCGCGGTCATGCCATTGGCCATGCTGTACAGGGTTAAATTGGCGATCTGCTGGCCGTTCAATGCACGTGCGTAGGCGTCAACACGCGTTCTTAGCGCCGGGGCCTGTGCCACTGGCGTAAACCACCCCCCCTGCAGTTCCGCCGCCATCACCGGTGCGCCGCGCTGGTCCCGCCGAAAATGCTCCATGCGATGCACCATGGCATCAACCATCCAGCCTGGATACCGATCAATGGTGTCAAACACTTCGCGTTGAAACCGTTGGCTGTTAAGCACGAATCCCGAGAGGTTCATAAACAACGGCACGTTAATGCCGTGGCGCCGGGCCTGATCAATAAGCGTCTGTGCATACCGTTTCTTTGCCGGCAGTGGGACACCGGCAAACATGTACTCGTTCTCCACCTGCATTAGAATCACGCCGGGCCGGCCGGGCTGCTTGCGGGTGATTTGTTGCGCGGCAATCAGGGGGCACAGGGCGTCGTACCAGTGGCGGCTCCACTCCACAAAGTGCGGTTCGTCGCTGCGCAACCACTGGCCGCGGAAATGTGGCGGCTGCTTTGTTAACAACCATTGCGGGAAGCCGCCGGTGTCCCATTCGCCGCAGACGTACGGCCCGGCGCGGATAATCATGTGCAGGCAATATTTCTGGGCCATCGCCATCCACGCGCTTAGTTCTGTTAAATCAATTTTTGAAAAGTCGTGCAATCCCGCCGGCATGGTACGTTCATGGTAATTCCATGGCACATACGTCTGCACGGTATTGAAGCCGGCTTCGCGAATTTTTTCAAAACGCTGAGCCCAAAGCGCCTGCGGGCACCGGAAGTAATGAAACGACCCGCTGAATAAATAATACGGTTTGTTTTCTACGAAAAAACTGAGACCATCGTAGCGAATGCGCTGCGGGTGCGGGAACGCCTGATGCTCGTTGAAAGCCAGCGCCGCCGCCGACGGCAGCAGCGCCCCGCCGCCAAAGAGCGAAAACAGGGCCGATGTCTTCAGAAAGTCGCGACGACGCATGGTTGTGGCCTCCAAAAAAAAATGCAAAATTCGGTTCTCGCGAAAGTTCACGGATGTCGCGGCGGCGGCGGCGCCGCCGCGCCTCCCGGCGCGCGCTTGAGCCGACCGGCCATTTCCCCCGGCCGCGCCCAGCGCGCGGTCGCAAATGGCATGGCCGGCAAGCCTGCCTTGTTCATCAGATTTGGCGTGGCAATATCCTCATAAGCAAACCGGACCGCCGCCGGGTGGCGCACCGCCGCGGCATGAACATGTACCGTCACGCCGACAATTTTTGCAATGCCGGTCACAAAATGGCGGTTGTTCCCGGCGATTTGGAACCATGTCAACGGTTTTCCATCACGCGAGGCCAGCCCCCCGCCGACATGCCGAAAATGCAGCACAACGGTGCGCCCGCGCACGGCCATTGATTGGTAAACCGGACCGGACCATACCATGTGCTTGCGGCCGTACACCTTTGCCAACGCCAGCAGCGACAGCCGATAACCCACATCTCGCTTGTCCACCGGATGCCCCTGCCTGGGACTGGCAATGTCCAATGTGCCAACAATGCCGCTGCCGGGAACCGTCGCGGCGGCCTTTTGCTGCGCGGCCCAGATCTCCGGTTCAAGATCATGACGTCCGGAGAAACGTCCATAATCGTAAGGCGCAATTTGCACAATAAAAAATGGAAAATTTCCCTCGCGCCACAGCGCCCGCCAGGACGTGATCAGCGCCTTCAAATTGGCATAATATTGCCTGGCGCTTTCGCCAACGTTGTTTTCGCCCTGATACCAAATCGCCCCGCGAATCCCGTAAGGAATCAGCGGGTTGATCATATCGTTGAACAGAGGCGTGGGATTGTTGCGGTTTCCGGCGATCGGGTTCACGGGCGCGGCCGGCGGCGCCGGGATGCGGCGCTTGGCGCCCATCGCCGCGCGGGCCTGACGCACCCACCGATGGGCCAGTTTCACATATGCCCGCAGTTGCCGGTGGTAGCGGGGCAGTTGCGCCTGTTCCCGGCGCAGCAGCAGATAATCCTTGTTTAACAGGGGCGATATTTTGAAGCCCAGTTCGGGCGTCCACGGTTCGATGCGCGTGCCCCCGAAATCAGATAGAATAAGACCAAAAGGAACGCGTAGTTTCGCGTGCAAATCCCTGCCAAAAAAATAAG
>JAJZCU010000310.1 GCA_021828935.1 Planctomycetota bacterium
GTGCGGCATGATGTCATGGCCCACCTGCACACCTTCGCGCAGGTTGCCCCGCTGGCCAAGCCCATCTTGCATCTGGGCGCCACGTCCATGGACATTGTTGATAACACAGATGTACTGCTGCTGCGCGAGGCCCTGGCTATCACGGCCCGCAAGATGGCCATATTAATTGATCTTTTGGGCGCCTTTGCCACCACGTACCGTGAATTGCCCACGCTGGCCTACACGCATTTGCAGCCGGCCCAGCCAACCACAGTGGGCAAACGGGCGGTCTTGTGGTGTTATGATTTTGTGCTGGTGCTGGCGGATATTGAAATGCGGCAACAGACGCTGATGCTGCGCGGCATCAAAGGCACCACCGGCACGCAGGCCTCGTTCCTGGAATTGTTTAATGGCGATCATGAAAAAGTGCATCAACTGGAATACGCCGTGGCGGAGCGGCTGAATTTTAAGCGCGTTCACCCGGTGAGCGGCCAAACCTATTCGCGCATTGTTGACGTGCAGATACTTTCCACGCTGGCCACGCTGGGCGCCGCCGCGCACAAGATGGCGCTGGACGTGCGGTTGCTGGCGGCTTTCAAGGAAATTGATGAACCGTTTGAGGAAGAGCAGGTGGGTTCATCGGCCATGGCGTACAAGCGCAATCCGGTGCTCTGTGAACGCATCACGGGGCTTTCCCGCTGGCTGCTGGGCATTATTCAGCAGCCGCTGATGACCGCCGCGGAACAAATGTTTGAGCGCTCATTGGATGATTCGTCCAACAAGCGGCTGTCCGTGCCGGAGGCCTTTCTGGCCGCTGACGCCGTGCTGGATTTGTTAATACACGTCAGCCGGGGGCTGGTGGTAAACGCGGCGGTGATTCAACAACGGCTGGAGGCGGAATTGCCGTTCATGGCCACCGAAAATTTAATCATGGCGGGCGTGAAGGGGGGGGGGGACCGGCAGGAACTTCACGAGCGCATACGTCGGCATTCGCAATTGGCGGCCCAGCAGGTCAAGCAACATGGGAAGCCCAATGACCTGCTGCACCGCATCGGCAAAGATGACGCCTTTGCCGGCGTTGACGTGCATGCGGTATTGGATGGCGGGCAATACGTGGGCCGGTCGCCGGAGCAGGTGGAAGAATTTGTGCAAAATATTGTGGAACCGATTCGCGCTCGCTATGCGGGGCGCCTGCATCATTCCGCCAAGCCGAAGGTTTAACCGCCCCCGGCACATTCACGCGAGCTGGCATGTTATTATTAAAGAAACATTTAGTGGAACTGGTGCGGCAGGGCAGGAAGCGGCAGACCATTCGGTTCTGGTCGCGGCCCATCGTATTTGCGGGGCAGATCAGCTACACGCCGGGGCTGGGCAAAATGAAGATACTGTCCGTGGAAGTTGTGGATGGCTACGCCGGGCTAACCGAGGCCGACGCCATTGCCGATGGTTTCGCGAATCGTGCGGAGCTGCTGGCGGAATTGGAGCGGACGTACGGCCCTCCGCCGGAAGGCAAGACGCTGTACCGTGTGCGCTTCGACTGGCCCGTGGACGACGGGGACGATGCGACTAAGAAAACCACGAAACCCACTGCGGCGGCTACCGGGCCGGCGGCCCGCGCGCCCCGAAAGGCTCTCGCCGACGCCGCAGTGCCCGCTGGCCAAACGCTGGCGACTGCGGACAGAGTTGCCGCGGATTCCCCGCCCAAAGATCATGCGATCCCCGCGGCAACCCAGGATGCCAAGTCAATGTCATTCCCGCCGCCGGCTTTTGTGGGCGCCCCGGCGATGGCGCCCGTCCAACGTAAAAAACTATTGGGACATGTGCTGGCTAACAATCCATTCGCGACGTCATCTGACAATGATCAATGAAATCGCTGCGCTTAATGATCAATGATCAAAAAATTAGGAACTTCATTATTTCTGATCATTGGTCATTGATCATCGGCCCGGGGTCGGGGAGGCGCGGGAAGCCGTGCCAGAGGAATGCCGCGGGTGGTGGCAATGCTTAAATACAAAAAGATAAGTGCGCACAATATCACGGCGTACCCGGCGCCCGGTTCGGTGGCGCGGATGAGGCGCAGGGCGTGCCCGTCGCGCTGATTGCTGACAAACATGACCGCCAGCATCATGGTGCAGGTGAGCACGGACAAAAATAAATCGAGAAACAGCAGCCCAAAACTTACCACCACGGCCACCGGCAACATGGCGGCGGCCCAAACCAGGTAGCGTTCATGCATCTGGGGGCCCAGGGCGTAAAAGGTCAGCCAGGGCGTGACCATGGCTATTAAAAAGCGCGGGTCATTGCGGCGGTGCTGGCGGGCCGCGCCCCAGGCGCACAGCAGCAGTGTGGCTACAAAGCTTAAGAATAAAAAGGAGCGCATGGGAACGGGAACCGCGCCCAGCCAGGGTAGATGCAGCGTAAAAACGGTTTCAAAGAGCGTCCAGTGAAAATTATGGGCCAGAATATTTTGCAGACCGCAGGTATCGGGAAAAGTTAGCATGAGGTAGTGATGCGTGCCATAGCCATAGCTTAATCGCCACCAGGCGAACGTGCCGTGGAAGCAGCAGGCGATCAGAACCATGCCGCCGACCGTCGCGGCCGCGATAAACCACGGGGCCTGCCGGGGCGAAAGCCGCCAGGGCAACGCCACCAGCAAAGTAGCCAGGAGGGCCGCCGCCCACATGCCGCGCCACGCGGGTCCAAACCACCACGGCCACAGCACCAGCGGCACGGTAATGAGCAGGGCGAAACCCCAGTACCATTGGCGGCGTTGGCGCATGAATATCCAGGGCGTCACCAGCCCCGCGGCCACAATGACTGAAGCCAGATATTCCCACGACCCGGCGACGGGGCGGAACAGCCACGCCGCGGTGGCCAGACCAAAAGTCAGCATTCCCCCTATTAAAAAACGCACGGCGGCGCCGGGGCGGCCCTCAAACAACGGCCAGAATACGAAAATGGCGCCCACAAAAAGCAGTTGGCCCTTCACCAGCGCCCCCAGGCAAAGCACCACGGCCGCGGCGGCAAACCAATCCAGCGAGGCCAGAAGCACGGCTAATAAATAAAACGGAACCAGGTCCACATCCCATTGCGCCCAGGCGTGGCCGGATAAAATCACCCCCGGATTCAGCCAAACGCACAGAGCCGCCACCAGCCCCAGCATGGCGGCCAGCGGCGCAATGGGTCCGTCCTCGGCGGTCATGCGCAGCAATGATGGCGCCGGCGCCGGCGCGGGCGGCGCGGAGGCGGTGTTTCGGCGCAAGCGGGCCAGCCACTGATGAATGACTCCCGGCTGGCGCGGCGGCGGGGCGCGCGTGCCGCGGATGACCCAATAGCGCACCAGAAAAAACATCGCCAGCGCGGCAATGAGTTCCAGAATGGTATTGAACCATAAGAGCGGATGGATGGTTTTTGGGGACCAGTCGGTGGCGTGGGGATGCAGTTCACGTTCATGCCAGATGAACAGTGCGTTGATAAGTAACTTTCCGGGGACATAATCAAGAATGTAGTTGCCGTGGCGCGCCGTGTGTTCACGCGCCTGGTACGTGGCGACATACCGGGTAAAAAATTGCGACCAGGTCATGTGCGGCTGCCAGGGCCGGTAGACCTGATAAATGACCTTTTTTTTTGGAAAGCGTGTAGGTGCCCCAGCGCCAGGCGTTGTTTAAATCCCAGCGAAAATGCACGAAGCGGGAGGCCCGCCAGGCCCATTGCCGCAGCAGCAGGCCGATCCATAAAGCCAGCACC
>JAJZCU010000311.1 GCA_021828935.1 Planctomycetota bacterium
GGGCAGGCCTTTGAAAAAGAGGCCGTCGCCATGCTCGCCGACCGGGGCGTGCAGCCAAATTATGACATGCATGGCACGGCCCATTTTTCCAACAATGATCGCGCCTTTGCTTTGGTGCGTGAAAGCGAGGCCGGGTGGAAGGACTTCGCCACGCGCCAGGTAAAAGGCCTGCGGAAATTGGGCTGGCGCGTCGCGTTTCACCGCAGTTGCGCCCTGGTTACCGTCCAGCCCGATGATTGGTTCGTCAAGGTGGAAGAAACCACGGGCATGGACTGGTTTGACCTGGAACTTGGCGTGCAGGTCGACGGGCAGAAAATCAGCATCATCCCCATGCTGCAGCAGGCCCTGCGCGCCGTGGGCGGAAACATGGCCGCCCTGCCGGCCAACCTGCGCATCACCCTGCCCACCGGCGGGGTGTTGGAAGTGCCGCGCGAACGGCTGGAACTTATCTCGCATCTGCTCAGCGAGTTGTTTGACAGAAAACAAGACGACGGCAAAATTCGCGTCACCCGCCTGCAGGCCGCGGAATTGGGCGCCAACACCGCCACCTGGTCCTGGTTTACCAACAGCCAGCGCCTGCAAAAATTGGCCACGCGCCTCAAGACGTTTGAAGGCATTGCCGGCGTGGCTGCGCCGGCCGACCTGCACGCCGAACTGCGCCCCTACCAAATTCAAGGCCTTAACTGGCTGCAATTTTTGCGGGAATACGAACTGGCCGGCATTCTGGCTGATGACATGGGCCTGGGTAAAACCGTGCAAACCCTGGCCCATTTGCTGGTGGAAAAGCAGTCCGGCCGCATGGACCGGCCGGTGCTGGTAGTGGCGCCCACGAGTTTAATTCCCAACTGGCTGCAGGAAACGCAACGTTTCGCGCCGGGGCTGAAAATCATGGCGCTGCACGGCCAGAACCGCCGCGAAAATTACGACAAACTCAACGAACACGACGTGGTGGTCACCAGCTATCCGTTGCTGGCCCGCGACGAGGAATTCCTGAAAAAGCAGCCGTGGCACATCGCCATTCTGGATGAGGCCCAGAATATTAAAAATCATAAAACGCTACACAGTCTCTCCGCCCGGGCACTGGATGCCCGCCACCGCATTTGCCTCACCGGCACCCCCATGGAAAACCACCTGGGAGAACTCTGGGCGCTCTTTGATTTTCTGATGCCCGGATTTTTGGGGTCTTCCGATGAATTTCGACGCGCCTTTCGCGACCCCATTGAAAAGCGGCAGGACATCAGCCGCCGCGAGGCCCTCGCGCGCCGCGTGGCGCCGGTGATGCTGCGCCGCAAAAAGCAGGACGTGGCCCGCGAATTGCCTGAAAAAAATGTGATGGTTCAAACCGTTGAGCTTTCCGGACCCCAGCGTGATTTATACGAAACTATTCGCATGACCATGCAGAGCCGCGTGCAGGATGAAATCGCCAGCAAGGGCATGGCCCGTTCGCACATTGTTATTTTAGACGCCCTGCTAAAGCTGCGGCAGGTTTGCTGCGACCCGCGCTTGTTAAAACTGCCCAGCGCCCAGGCGGTGAAAGAATCCGCCAAACTGGAACTGCTCATGCAACTTGTGCCTGAAATGGTGCAGGAAGGCCGGCGGATTCTGCTGTTTTCTCAGTTCACCAGCATGTTGGACCTTATTCAGGAGGAACTTAACGCCCGGAATATTCCGTTTGTCCTGCTCACCGGCCAAACCACCGACCGCGCCACGCCGGTAAAGCGTTTTCAAAATGGGGAAATACCACTGTTTTTAATCAGCCTTAAGGCCGGCGGGTCGGGATTGAACCTGACCGCCGCCGACACGGTTATTCATTATGACCCCTGGTGGAACCCCGCGGTGGAGAACCAGGCCACAGACCGGGCGCACCGCATCGGCCAGGATAAAACCGTCTTTGTTTATAAATTATTAACAGTGGGGACCGTGGAGGAAAAAATCCAGCAATTGCAGGAGAAGAAACGGGCCCTGGTCGAAGGCCTGCTTTCCGAGCAGGCCGAAGGAGCCGCCCCGCTGGCGGGCGCGGACCTCCAGGAACTGTTTGCCCCCCTGGCGCCGCCCGGCGCCAGCCGCGCCGATGCGGTCAGCGGCCAGCTCGCCCAACGCGTGGCGCCATCAGAACCCTGAACCGCCGACTGCGCACGTATGCCGCGAGCGGCGCCATGTCGTCTCTCCCGCAAACCCGCGCCCCTTAGCGCCCTTTCCCGCTGAGCCTGTAGGCCCGCACGAAATCAACTTCCATCACATACCGCCCGGGACCGGGCGTTTTATGATCGGTGTAGTTCCCCCCCACCGCCAGGTTCATAATAATATCGAACCGGCGATTAAAAGGCGCGGCGCCGCCGTTCCCGGCGTGCGGGGATGGATCGGTCCATCCGCCCCGTTGTGTCTCGTACAAATGTCCGTCCACAAACCACTTGATTGCAACTTGCCGAGCGCCGCCTTTCGACGAACGCTTCGCCGGTTCCCATTCCAGCGTGTAGGTATGCCAACCGGTGATGGTTTGATTGCGCGGCAGGACATAGACCTTCGTCTGGGTGTTGTCCTGGTTCCAGGCCGGGCCGGAATGAAGGCTGCCCTGCACCCGATGAAGACGGTCTCCGCGGGCTTCCATGATGTCGATCTCGCCGGACCGGGGCCAGCCGCCATAAACCGACTTTTCAGGCATCATCCAGATCGCCGGCCAGAGGCCGGGGCCCGCGGGCAGGCGGGCGCGGAATTCAAAAAGGCCGTACTTCTGACTAAAGATGTTACGCGTATTAATGCGTGCTGAAGTATAGTATGTTTTGCCGTGGCGACGTTTTCCGATCACCACCATATGCAGCCGGCCATGGGCGACGTACGCGTTTTTCGTCGACCGGGTATACGTCTCGGATTCGTTGTTACCCCAGCCGCCGCCGCCGATGTCATAATGCCAGCCCCGCAAATCTGCCGGCCCGCGATTGAATTCATCACTCCAGGCCAGCGTCCAATGCGACCCCCTTGGCGCCGCCACATCAGGCGCCGCGCGCGTGGGCGCATGAGGTTCCGCGGCGGCGCCCACGGTCAGGGTGGTCAACGCCGCGGCCGCGGTTGCCAAGGTTGCCAATTTCAGGGCGCTGCGCGTCTGCACATGCTTCATGGGTTTCCTTCCGCTTAACGATGTTCCAATGGGGTGCGGCCGTAAAGGGCCTCCGATTTTTATGCACATTTCCGAACCACGTGAACGTTAAAAATTAACCTGCGAGGACGGCATGCCCGGGTTGATAATATTTTGAACCCGCAACCCGCGCGAGCCGTTGGCTGAGGGCGCGTTGGCGGGCGCGCCGGATACATTGTTATTAATCGGCAGGGTCTCGGCATGGCCGTCAAAAAACAGGGCGTTCGCTTCGCCGGTGCCGGGGGCGTCCTCCATGTGCCGATAGCGCAGGCCGCATTTGGCGCTGATGCTGCCGGGCACAACAATGTCCTGATTGATGGTTTCGTTGGGCAGGAAACCATTCGGGGGAACCAGATAATTCGGATCGTTGGCATAAGGCGTTGCGGGCCCGGCCGACGCGGCGGACGCCCAATAGCCGACACGGTCCCGCGTCAGCGCAGACCGGCTGGGCTCGGCGTGGGAGCGGCGGGCGTCCAGAAGCTGGCCGCCAGGTCACCTGGCACCGCGACCCGGACGACATCGGCACCGAGAGCGGAGAGTTTCGTCTCCACCGCCTCGTAACCACGATCCACGAAGTCGCCACCGTCGACCGC
>JAJZCU010000312.1 GCA_021828935.1 Planctomycetota bacterium
TGACCCAAATAAATGCTCCCTTCGTTCCATGCCCCATGACGAGGTGGACCTTATTGTCGCCGCACAGGGCTCAAGAATACTTTGCTACGATAATATGTCCTATGTACGGCCCCAAATGTCTGACGCTATTTGCCGCATTATTACTGGTGGCGGCCTGGCGAAACGGAAACTGTATACGGACGGTGACGAAATAATAATTAATGCCCGGCGCCCTGTGATGATAAATGGGATAACGGACCTGGCGACGAGGGCGGACCTGCTGGGCCGTTCCATCGTCCTGACGCTGCCGCCCGTGCCAGATGAACGGCGCCGGACGGAAGAAGAAATCTATGCCAGTTTTAATAATCAACACGCGGCAATTCTCGGCGCCCTATGCGACACTGCTGTCTTCGCTTTGGCGGCTTGGCCCACCATGCGGCTGTCCACCATGCCCCGCATGGCGGACTTCGCACGCTGGGGAGCTGCCGGCGCCATTGTGGGGGCTGGTGAGTTTCTTCGTATTTATGGCGCCAACCGTTCTGCCGGCGCCGCGGCGGCCCTGGATGCCTGTGCCGTGGCCGGCGCCGTGGTTCGGTATGTGGGGGAGCTTTCCGTGCTGGAGGGGACCGCGGCAGAAATTAAGGAGAATCTGCAAACATATGCTTATCCTGGTATACACCCCCCGGCAGACTGGCCCAAGACGGCCCGTGGTATCGCCGACGCAATCCAGCGTGCGGCGCCTGGCCTGCGGGCCGCTGGCATCACGGCCACGCTGGCGCCACGCCGCGGACATGGTAATCGGCGTGAGTGGCGTATTGCGGCATCGGCGCCAACACCTGCACCGGAGCCAACGCCAACACCTGCACCGGAAGCCCCTGATGAAATGGGGGCAATATGAATGCTCACGCTGTTATGGATCATTGCCGTCAAGCCGGCATCCGGCTGGCCGTTTCTGGCGACCGCATTACCTATCGGGCGCCGCACGGCACGGTCATACCTATCGCGGAGATACTAACAAATAAGCCGGCAATCGTGGCGTTGCTGGCGCCGGCGGGTGTCATCGGAGTCATACCACAAAGCCGATTCAAGACTGCGTTGCCGGAGGCGGATTATCGACGCATCACGGTGGCCGACCTGCCGGTCCTGGCGACGGCCATAACCGGCGCCGCCGGCCCCATCGCCATTGACTGTGAGACCACGGGGCTGGACCCATGCCATGCTGCCTTGTGTGGGCTGAGCCTCTGTTGGGTGCCTGGCCATGCGGTATACATCCCTATCCTTGGCGCCGGTCCCTGCGTACCGCTGCCCGAGGTGCATGCAGCGTTATCGACGCCACTGCGGACGGCGCCGGTCATCGGCCACCACCTTATGTTTGACCTTGATTTTCTAACACGGGCGGGCTTTATCTTTACAAACATCGTTGCCGACACCTTGGCCCTGGCCCGGATGCTGGACCCTGATTGCACTCGCAGACACCGGCTGGATGACCTTTCCCTGGCCATGCTCCATGTTAAGAAGATTCAAACTAAACAACTCATTGGCAAAGGCGCCACGGCAAAAACGTTTACCGACGTACCTGTGGATGATGCAACCGTCTACGGTTGTGAAGACGCGGACGCCACGCTGCGGATATATCCAGCATTGCTTACACACGCCGAGAAACGCGGGCTGCTGGACGTGTTGAAACAAGAAATGGGATTGTTGCAGGTGGTGGTGCGGATGCAACAACGCGGCATTGGCGTGAACCGAAAGGCCCTACGGTCCCTGCGTTCTGGCTACATCGCCGAAGCGGCCGGGGCCCAGACCGTGGTGGACGCGGTGGCTGGGCGCCGTGTAAACATCGGAAGCAACACGCAGGTGGCTGTGTTACTTTACGACGAGCTTGGCCTGCCGGCCACAACTTTAACAAAAACTGGACGCCCGTCTGTGGACGCCAAAGCCCTGGGCGCCATGGACGGCACCGTGCCTGCGGCAATCCTAAGCTACCGCACGGCCCGGAAGATGTTAGGCACGTTCCCATGGCGGACGCATCCATGCCCATTACCACCCCTGTGGTACGGCCACCGGCAGATTCTCGTGTTCTGCCCCCGACATGCAAAATATCCCATCACGCGGCCCCGGAGGCAAGGCCATGCGAGCTTGCTTCGTGGCGCCGCCGGGCAAACTGTTTGTATGCTGCGACTACTCGCAAATCGAGTTGAGGTGCCTGGCACACATGACCCAATGCCCCGTAATGCTTGCTGCATTTCGGGCCGGCAAGAATTTCCATTTGTCCACCGCCGCGGCCATGTTTAATAAACCGGAAGACACTATTTCACCAGATGAAAAGGGGGCGGCAAAGATTGTTAATTTCGGCATCATCTACGGTATGTCTGCCTTCGGCCTGGCGAAGAATCTGAAAATTTCGGAGAGGGCGGCACAAGACTATATCGACCGTTACTTTGCCGCCTACCCGACGGTCAAATCTTATGGCAATGCCATGCTTCGGAAGGCCACCGTTGACGGCGGAATTCGCACGGCGTTGGGCCGCTTTCGACCGCTGCCCGGACTTCGTGGATATGGGAAAGAATTTTATAAAGATAGAAACCGCGTACTTAATACAATAATCCAAGGCAGTTGTGCGGAATTATTAAAATCCGCCATGCTGGCCATTGACGCCCGCGTTCACGCCGAGAATCTGCCGCTGGATATGGTGGCCACCATCCATGATGAGTTGCTCTTTGAGGCGCCTGCGGACCAAGCCACGGCCATGCTGGCCATAGTGAAGGCAACCATGGAGAACGTTTGGCAATGGACCGTTCCCATTGTCGCGGAAGGCCATACCGGCATGAATTGGGCTGAAGCTAAATAGCGTTGACCTGTTATTTTCTTGAAAGGAAATCCTATGACCACCGACAAACCCACTACATTTGATGCATCGTTCATGCTCATCGCCGACGGGCACATTAGTACGGGCGGGATTTTAGCGGCGCCACGATCCTGTGTACAGGGGTTTTTTCAGAAGCTGGCGGCCCGGCCCAAACGGCAGTTGGCGTTGTTGGACGCCGCCTTTTGCGTTTCGCAACATACTGGACTTTGGTGTGAACAATTCTATCGGGAGCCTTACTACCCTGCCGCATTTACGTACATGGAATTTTGTGATAAATTTATCAAGAATCTAAAACCATCGTTTGAAAATGACCCTTGTTATGTCCATCAGGTTGTGTTTGTTCGCTCAGATGGAGCGGAACGCTACGGCACTGTCCCTAAGTGTTGGGAGATCACGCACGATGATCGCCCATGGAAATACGGTGGACAACCCTGGCATGAGATGAAAATGCATTTGCGTCATCTTGGACCGTACCGAAATCAGATGGCTGGATCTGTTGTGATTATTGACACACGGCTGGCCGAAGCCGCGGAGTTGCACCCTGCTGGCACATGATGCCGCACGGCGGCGCCGAGTTTGGAATAGGTTCCACAATTGAAAAGGACCATAAATGCTTGGAAAATCGACCCACGGCCAGTCTGGCGCCGCCCACCGCGGCAAAACCGGCCCGCAAACGCCGCCGCCGCCCAAACGGTTCAACGAAACGCCAAAAATTGCTCCAATTGCCGGCGGCCCGGAACATCAAGCAAATAAAATGTTATGATGAATAGAAAGATTGTTAATTACCAATTAAGTAGCCTAGTAAACTATTAACTACAGAGTAGTATTCCTGTTCATGGAAACATCAAATGTTGAAATAAATGGCTACAATTCTGC
>JAJZCU010000313.1 GCA_021828935.1 Planctomycetota bacterium
TGCCGGCGTGCCCAAAACCCCCTACGCCCCCAGCAAGCCCGAAGATCTGGTTGTCGGCGCCTTCATGGGGCTCATGTTCGGCGCCGCCGCCGCCCTGGTCCGCGAAACGCGCGATGAACACATGCATGTTGATTTCTCGGGAATCAGCGGAGACTTGCAGGGCGCGCACGCTGGTCATGGTGGCTTCGTGCTGCTTTTCAAGTTGCTGGTAATCATCCTGCAGCCGCTGGTACTGTTGGGCGCTGGCGTTAAGCGCCAGGGCCTTGGTTTTTTGCGCCTTAAACAGGGCCAGAATGGCCTGCTGCTTGGACTGATCTTCCCGCGCTTGTTGGTGCAGCACGGCCAAATACGCCGCGGCAAAGTGCCGATCTTCCCGCCGCAGTTCGCGCTTCACTTCGCGGATGCTGGATTCAACCGGGCGTTTGGCCTGTTCGCCGGCCGAATACTGCTTGCGTAAACTGGCCAGCTTTGATTCAAGTGCGGCCAATTCGCCCTGGAGTTGTTCACGCTCCACGGCTGCGGAGGTGGTGACCATCTGATGGCGCTGCATCTGGGCGAACGTGCGCACCCACGAAGCGCTTTTTACAAGATCCTTGGCCGCGGCATACCGGGCCTGGGCGCCTGCGGCAGCCAACTGCGCCCGCGTGAGCGCCTTGGCCAGACTGGCCAGCCGCTGAATTTGGATGTTGCCTTTGCTGTCCTTAAAAGAGAGCACAGCGTGTTGCTGTTTGAAGGCCACCATGGCCGTGAGCCGACGGCCCAGCTCGGCCTCTTCCTGGTGGGATTGCTGCTCAAAGGTGGCCAATTGTTCACTGGCTTTATGATGGACATGGCGGGCCTGGTCGGCCAGAAACACTTTCATGAGGGCATTGATCAGGATGGAATTTTCATGCCGATAGGGGGATTTAAAGTAAATATGGATAATCTGCGTATCGTGGTGCACGCGCACCACCACGTTGCGCCGCAGGAAATTCAGCGGGTCACGCAGCCCTTGCAGCATCTTGAGATGCTTTACTTCCCGCTGGGCCAATACGGCCTTGAGCACGGGATCAGAGGTGAGAATTTCTTCCTGGGTAAACAGAAAATCTTTGTACAGCGGCGTGGTAAACGGATGCATGACCACCGGCATGCCGCCGCTGCCGTCAACGGCCAGCAGGCCCTTGCTTTCCCAAATTTTGGTGCCGAAGAAGGCGTGGAGAGCGCTTAATACAATGAAGCAGCCCGCGACGATGGCCACCGTCCAGCGGCGATGCCACAGCACTTCAAAAATGGTCTTTGAGGGCTTGGTTTCCTCGGGTGATGGCCCGGCCGGCGCCAGGGCGTACTGCGGCTTCTCCCAAGGTTGCAAGGCGGTTTGGCTCATCATTCTCTCATCTCTTTCTATCTAGATCGAGTCTCTCTCAACGGATCTCTAGCGGACGGATTGCAAAAAATTTTCATAGTCGGATTGGGGCCGGGGATCTTTTTGCGAAGTCCATGTTGACTTTTCTCAACACGGGCGTAGCAGAAAGGCAACGCAGTTCATTGGGCGACCAAAAGAAATGCGCTTTCTCTCCGTTTTACCAAGAGCCAACCACGAATTCCGTAGCACTAGCACGGCGTCAATGCTTTGCTCACGATTCCTGCATTTTTCGTGCCACGGAATTCTTAACAGGGCCAACTCCCGCCGTTTCATTGTTTGCATTGGCATCGTCATACACTCTGCGGCGCAAGCACCGCGGCTTGGCGCTTCTATCGGTCCAATTGGGAAGGAACGAAAGCAAGCGCCAAAACACTCGTGCATGATATCCAATTTTCGATGCGTTTATTGGCTTTTTTTGTTTTTTGGGAACTTGGGGGAGTTGTCCCATGCGCCCCGTTACCGGCGATTGCCACGCCAGCTCGGCGTCGGCGAGCATCCAGAATGATCGACACGCAAGAATGCGTAGGGCGCGTCTCATGGGCAGTCGAAGTAAGCCGCGCTGGCCGGCGGGCACGTTGTCAAAAAAAGGTGCGTGGCGAAAACGACGGTGTAAAATATCAACACTGTCGGCGATCGGTCGAATCACGGCCAAATGGCGTAAGTGATTGTTTCTAGCATGGTTACAGAAAGAGTGGTAAAGGCATCCAAGCCGTGGCGCAAAATTTGCTTGCTCAATGCGAGTGTTGTCATTCGGGCGCCGGATGCAATGCTGGAGATTGGCGCAAGCGTGAACGGCACGTTCGTGGAAAAACGAGGCAGGAGAGTTCACTTGGTATCCCCTCTGAAAAATAAATGCATCAATGAGAATTGCCGCGTGGTTGCCTCCGGGCACCATATCTACAGCGATTTAGCCGGCGAAGCGGTGCTGTTAGACCTAAATGCCGGGATTTATCACGGCTTGCAGGGCAGCGGCGGCGCGATTTGGCGGCAGCTACAAAAGCCCGTCACCATCGCTGAAATTGTCGATGCCGTGTGCGAAGAATTTGACGTGTCATCCGCCGACTGCCGGCCGGACGTGATCGCATTTCTAGAACAACTTGCAGAAAACGACCTGTTGGAGGTGCAGCGTGAGAACGCCGCCGCCCCTGCCGCTGTCGCTTAAGGTCTGGGTCATGGCGCAAGCCTTGGCCGGGGTGCTGGGAGTGCGCGTGGCGCTGTGGCTGCTGCCGTATCGCACCGTGCGAAAATGGGCGCAGCGGGCCGGCCACGCGGAGCAATCGCCTGATAAATCCGCAATACCGGCGTCTGCATCGGGTGAAACGCCTGGTGGCGAAACGCACAGTTTCGGCAACATGGCCCGGCGCGCGGAGCCAATTGCGGTGAACGACGGCCGAAATGAAAACCGCGTCACCGCCCGGCACATAGCAAAGGGTATTTATTTAGCTGGCCAGCTTCTGCCCAAAGGCAATTGCCTGCCTGAGGCTTTGGCTGCGTGCCGGCTTTTGGGCCGCTACGGCCACCCGGCGCAGCTTCATATTGGCGTGCGCAAAGATGGCGCTGGCAAGCTGCTGGCGCACGCTTGGGTAAGTAGCGGTTCGCAGGTGATTATCGGCGGCGCGCAGAGCGCTCACGAATATCAGCAAATGGTTCGACTAAATGCAGGCGCTGGTTCGAGCGCTGCTTAAAAAAAGGAGTTGACCGCGTGGCAAGATGGGAAAGCCTTGAGCCGTGCGGGAAAGGATTCGGGAGAGCTTGGGCCCGGTTGAAACCGCCGCAATGTACGCGAACGGTGGCCGGATATTCTTAGGCGGGAAGGGTGCGCGCGAAATCGCGCCGCCGGCGACCTGTAGACGCCAGTCCGCCACCGACCCGAAAGGAGTTGTTTTATGGACCCGGGTTCCGGAGTTACCGGACAAGCTTGCCCAAGTCTGATGCCCGCTTCCGCCAAGGCGCCGTATGTTGCGCCGGGGTTAAAAACCTTTGGCAGCGTGCAAAAGCTGACCGGCTGGCAACGGTATCCGTGGTGCGAATCGGCCTGGTGTCATCACCATGGCCCGCGACCCAGCGGCAGCCAATTGCATTTTCTTGGTTGAATTTGGCGGCCGCGCAGCCGGGGCGCCAAATTCCTTCGCGCTCGCGTCCGCCGGGGCCAACCGTCGAAATGCCCGGCACCGTTGCATCAACAACGCCCCGGATATCCGTGCTGTTTTTGGCCACCGTGTTGGTGGCTGGTAGTTACTTTTTTTCTCTTTTTTGGGAGGTTCTCATGGAGAACACCACTAAACTGGCGCCGGCTGCGAA
>JAJZCU010000314.1 GCA_021828935.1 Planctomycetota bacterium
AGCCCAGCCTGCGGCCCAGTCTTTGGCACAAGCTCGTGATCACCCCGCCAGCGCCACCATTCAGCGCGCCAGGGCCACGGCGCCGGGGGCGTGGGGGGCATGCGGGCCCAGAACCAAGCGGCCCATTTTGTAGGGTTCAAATTCCTGGCAGGCCCGTTCCACGGGAAACAGATTGGATTGGAACAGCGTGCGCCGGGTCTGTTTGGCGTGTTTAGGTACCCAGCTATAACGCAACAAGTTAATGCGCCACCGGGCGCCGCTATACGGCTGCGTGCGGAGCGGCCGCGGCAATTGGTTCAGTGGAATGGCCACGACTACCGTCCATGCACGGCGACCGTCCCATCGGCCCGTGCCGCCAACGGCCACCAAGCCTGGCATTTTCCAGGCGATGCGGCTGAAGGGGTGGGCAAAGTTGGGATGCCCGTTGCGCAATGGATGCGGGGGCGCGGCGGTGCGGTGCCAACAGGCATACGTGCGGCCGTTGGGCGTGGCGATGACTTCTAAAAAGTTCGTGCCGTTCTGCTTTTTGCTGGTGTCGATCCAAACCTCGGCGCAGTCTTGCCGCCACAGGGCGCTACCCTGCACCGCAGGCCGCGTGAAAATGTGGCTGCCGCGGCAGACAAACGCCACATAAAGCTTGGTGCGGCCAAACAGACACGCCGCTTCAGTAGGCCCGGCGCCGTGCCGATGGCCACTGGCGGGAATGAGGCGGGCGAAGCGGGCATTGGTCCAAACGGGGGCGTGCAACGGATTGGTCATGATGGCAGCGCTGGAGAAACCGGCGGCGGTAGTCGGCGATGAGCCGACCGGCGTGGCGTGCATTTCGGCGGCGGCGGCATTGGTTTGAGCCTTCCCCTGGGCCGCGGAATTTTCATGGCAGCAGGCCAGTGAAACCAGCATGAGCATCCCGACCACCAGTGCTCCGGCGCGCACGGCTAGACGCCTCGGGCCAACCCCAACGGGCAGTTGGCCGGCAAGGCGCTCTTCGCGGCGGGTTTTGCTGGACGGACGGTACACTGCCACTCCGGGTTGTTTCGGACGCTGCGGCAAAGCCAACGAAGGCTTCAACACATCGGTGCGCCGGTCAAAAAAATCACTGCCCCAGTCGGGGCTGTTGCTTGTGTCGCAGCTTCCTGCTGCCGCTGTCTCACCCAGGTTAGTTTTCGTAAAGGCTTGCGGGTAACGCTGGCTTAACGCCGGCGCTGGCCTGAAGTTACGATTAGTTGGCCACCACGGTGGTCAGCGTCTGGGGGCCCATTTCGCTGGTGTGGCCCGGAAACGCCCGGGCCTTTGGGTCCACCAGTGTCTTGGCAAAGTTCACCGCCATGGCCGCTTCCCCGAACCCCGTCGCGATCAATTTTAGCTTGCCATCATACCCGGCAACGTCGCCGGCCGCGAACACCCCCGGCAGGGTCGTCCGCATATGTTGATCTACGACGATAGTATTGCCGATAATTTCCATCGGCCACGTTTTCATCGCTCCCAAGGAGCTTAGGAAGCCAATCTGCACCAGAATGGCTTCCGCATCAACGTTGCGATGCTCGTGCGTGCGGTTATTCCAAAGGACCGCGCCGCATACCTTACCATCGGCATGCAACACGGATTTTATTTCCCAAAAGCTCCAGAATTCCGTACCCAAATGCAGCGCACGGGCAACGCTGTCTTCATGGGCGCGAAACTGGTTGCGCCGGTGTACCAAGATGATCTTACTGGCAATATCGCTTAAATTTAGCACCCAGTCAATGGCGGAATCTCCGCCGCCAATGATCATCACCCGCTTCCCAGCGAAGACCTGTTTTTCCTTTACTGAATAATAGACACCGGCATCCTCAAAACGGTTGGCATCTGGAATGGAAAGCTTCCGGCTGTGAAAGGCCCCTGCACCCGCGCAAATGAGTATGGTGCGCGTACGATGGCATGCATTGTCTGACGTTATGTCATACACACCGTCATCGAATTTCAGCGACTGCACCGTTTCGCCCAGGCACACCGCCGGATGGTACTGCAGGCCTTGTTCGGTCAGGCTGTGAACCAGGTCCCGGGCTACAACCCGCGGAAATCCCGGAATGTCGTAAATGTATTTTTCGGGATAGAGCGTCGCCAGCTGACCACCAAGTTGGTCCAACGAATCGACAATTTTTGTCTTCAATTGGCGCAGGCCCGCGTAATAGGCCGCATAGAGCCCAACCGGGCCGCCGCCGATAATCGTCAAATCAAATGTCTCGGGAGCGTCCATCATGCACGGTCAAAAGTAGTTGCCAAAAGAAAGTGTAATGGTAGCACGAAGGGGCGGCGCTGGACAAGCGGAAAATCATGTTTTTGTGAAATTTGCGCCCAGTGGCGGGACAGGCTTATTTTCCGTGAAAGACGCCCGAAAGTATCAGGGCCGTGGATATGGCGTTGAAGCCTGCGTGAACAGTGATGTTGGCCCAGATATTTCCCGTGCGTTCGTAGATATAGCCCAACGCCACGGCCAAGGTGAATAACACCGGAAACCAGCCCCAATTGCTCAAGCCCGGCTGGTAGTGAATTCCGGCGAAGACGGCCGAGGTGACCAGAATGGCAAACCAACGCCGACCCGCCGATGGGCGATAAATGTCCGCGGGGTTGGGGGAAGCGTCGGGGTTGGACAGGACGGGCGGAATGCTCATGTGCGGCGCTTGATTCTGGCCGTCCCCGGCGCCGGGGCTCGCGGGCATGTCCGCGGCGGCAGCCAGGGGCACGGGTGCAGGCAATTGGCGTTCGGTGGAAATTAGCGTGCTCGGGGGCTCCGGGGCGCTGGAAAAACCGCCGATGCCCGCAGCCCCGCCGTTGGCGCCCGGGGTTAATGTGCGGCGCCGGGCGGCGGCCCCGCCCAGCAGGCTGCTTTGCAGAAGCCCGCGGAAAAACATTTCCTCGCTGATGGGGGCGGCAACGACGGCCAAAAAAACCATCATCACCAGACGGAAAAGCGGCGGGTGATTTTCCATGGCCAAAAGCAGTGGATGAAGGGGCGTATGTTTCTTGTTATGGAATAAATCCTGGAGAGTTGTGTATGCGTTTGATATAATGAATAGCAGCGGTTCCACGCAAAAAAGCGTCAGCAGGCCCAGGAGCAAGCCGCGCGGCAGGTTGCGCGGTGAAATGCCCAGCCCGGCGATGCCGCGGTCCATTTCCAGCGCCGCGATGCCCAGGATGGCCAGCACCGCCCCCAGCCGGCCAAAAGAATCCGCCAGCAGCGCAGAGGACGTCATGCTGGCCGCTTCCTGTGCGTCGTCCTTGGCCGTGGCGCTTTTTGCGGGGGCGCCGCTGCGGGCGATTGCGGCGATTGCGGTCTTGCCATGGGCGCCGTTTTTCACGGTGCGTGCCGCCAGAACCGGCGCGGGCTTGGCGACGAGGGGCTTTCGCGCGGCGGGCAACTTGGCGATCGGCTTTGTTTTTGATGACGCGCCCGAAGTTTGGTGCGCCATGCCCACGCCACTCGGCGCCTGTGGCAATAGAACCGCCAGCGCAGTTTGCCCAGTGACCGTTAACGCGATATACAATAACGCAACGACAAAGACCTCCACCAGCGTGAAACGGTTTCCGCGGCGGGGCGCACCAAGCAGGGGTTGCGTCCGAAACACCCCCGTGCGGATGATGATCCAGATGCTGGCGGCGACCCACGCGGCAAACACAAAAAACTCGAGATCGGCTTGGTGAACGGGCGGT
>JAJZCU010000315.1 GCA_021828935.1 Planctomycetota bacterium
CGACGCGGGAATCGCGCCATGGGCGCGGACGAAAATCTTGCATTGTATTTTCCAAAATGAGGAACCATGGGCCGAGAACCGGGCCCGGCAAACGAACCCGTAAACCGGCGACAGCGGACACCGCCTCAAGCAATATCCATTGAGATTATCGGCAGACGGAAAAGGTTAGTCAAAGAGGAATTGAAGGGCAGTTGGCGGCGTTGGGCTCTGCAACCAGTCGCGGCGACGGGCGGCGTCGACATGTAACGTGGATGCGATCGCGCGTGGCATAAAAAATTCAGACCAGCGGCCAAGCCCGTTAGCGGTCGGGACCCCGACCATTTCCGACGGTAAGGCCACGGCAGCGGCGGGAATTATTAAACCGCTGATGACGCCGATTTACGCGGATAGGGACGAACAAACACCCAGTTTATCGCGCAGAATAATTGCGTGACGATATTCCAAACCAAAATTGATGCCGCGACCCGCCGTCTTTGCCAACTGCCATTACCGATCTTCCGTCGTATCAGCGTTCATCCGCGTTATCCGCGGTTCCCGCCGTTGTGACTTAGCCGCTGCGCCCTGGGAGCGAGTTCACGGACAACGCTGATGGTCCCGCGCCCGCATTCTGCGTTACGGACGGGCAACCATTGGCCCTGTGTAGCCCCCGGGGACAACCACGCCGCGGGTGGTGAGGGGCGGATTTGCCCCGCGAAACCAGATGTCATTTCGTGCAATGCAAGGGAACTCGGCGAGGCGGCAACCGCCCTCGTCGTGCCGTGGGGTCGCAAACTGCTTCTGCCGAACCTTACGGCCCTATCCGGAAGTCCCATTTTTGGGCGCGATGCGCCGTTCAACGGCGTAGTTCCAGAGGCGGCCTTTGAGCATCTGACAGGCTCGGAACACGCGCGATTTCACGGTGCCTTCCTGCACCTGCAAAATGGCGGCAGCGTCTTTGTAGGGCAGTTCGCCGATGACCACAATCACGAACGCTTCACGGTAGAGTTCAGGCAGGCCCAGCATGGCGCTGCGAATGTCATCATCCACCATGAGATCCAGTGCATTTAAGAAATGGGTATGATTCACCGCTTCCAACTGTTCCAACGGCGCGCGGATGTCGCCGGGCAATTGTTCATGGCTGCCGCCGCGGGACTGTAGCTGACGGGTGGAATCAATGCAGACCGAGCGGAGAATGGTTAATAACCAAGCTTTGCAGTTGGTGTTGCGGGTGTATTGGTCGCTGAAACGGAAAGCGCGGAGATAAGTTTCCTGAACGAGGTCTTCCGCCCGTGCGGCGTCGCCCACCATGCGGCGCGCCACGCTAAAGATGACTTCCATCAACGGAAGCGCTTCGGCCTCAAGCGTAAGCCGCGCATCAGAGGGCGGCACGGATGAATCATCCGGAGCGGAATGCGGAGGATCTTGTTGGCCCCTGGGCGCTACCATGCCTTTACACCACGACGAAAAATTTCCGCACGCGGGCCGGAATCGGGCGAATCTGCACGCTCCTGCGGCAGCCGCGTACCACGCGTACGTGCAATTATTAAGGGGCGTGAGGCCGCGTGTCAACTTAATTGACCGATAAAAAACATGACGGCGGGGGCGCGGCCCACGGTTGCGAATTTTTGCGACGCCGCGGCCGCAGATTACCGGTGATGCGTGAGCGCCGCGCGCGGCCGCGAATTTGCGACGACGCAACCGGAGGCCCGGGAATTGTGATGGCATGTGTCATGCGGCAGGGTACTGTTCGTCGGCCCGTTGGTGCAACTCCAGTTTCACGGCGGTGTAATAGCCAATGATGGCGCCCGCCAGACCAGCGCTCACATAATCCAGCGGCATGGCGCGGGCCAGCGGAAACGGTACATGGCCGGGATACACGTCTTGATTTCCCGTGAGCATGTAACCCACTATGGCCGTGGCCGGCACCGCCAGCCAAATCCACAGCGCCGTGGCCGCGGGAGTGAACATGGCTGCGAAGAATGCGGCGATGGCGAAGGCCACGAAGCAGGAAAACAGCACTTGTCCGATGAGTTCTGAGCGCATGAAGAAATTCGCCACCAAACCGCCGATGACCACGGTGATGGCAAAAGCGGCGGCATTGGCGGCCAGACGATCAGTGGGATTTTGGCCCAGTGGGCGGTCGCGCAGGCGGAATAGGATATCCGGCGCGGAATACAGCAAGTGCGGCTGGTTAAGGTCCGCAGGCAGCGCCAGACCGGCGCGCGAGGCCCAGCGCGGGTTGTGAAAAAATCGCTGGAAGAGCATTCTGCTGGTCAGTTCAGCGACCGCAATAATCATTGCCCAAAGCACACATTCGCCCACCAGCAGGTGGTACAAAATGGAATATCGCCCTTGGTACACGCGCAGCAATGTGTGCATAGGACCGGCCTTCATGGCCAAAACACAGAAGGCCAGAGATACGCACAGCAGCCCGGCGTGCGGGAAATCCGGATGGGTAAGCCACATGCAGATCACCAGCAGCACCACTACCACCAGCGCCACCACCAGCGTATTGATTAGCGCCAGCCCCCATCCGTGAGCGACCAACGAAGCGCTGCCCGACCACGGCGCCGGCGCCAGCAACGGCCACACCACATAAAATAACACAACGCAGGAAACGAACGTGCCGATGGCATACCGCGCCCAGCGCACGAGCGCCTGCCAGAAGCTTTCCGTTTCGGGCGCCGGTAAACTCTGCGCTGTGGGCTCTACGACCACCGTTTCCTTGGTTATTACCATTTGCGTCATTGCGTCCGCCGTTTCCTGTTCCACTGGTTGCAGGTTCATCATGATCGCCGCCGGCGCCAGGGCATCGCTACGATTTTGGCACGGCATTGCGGCGTTGTTGCGCTTCAAACATTTGCTGCGCCGTGGGGCTGTTGCCGGTGCGAATCATATCGACAAAACAGTCAAACAGGTAGGTGGCGTCGTGGGGACCGGGGCTGGCCTCGGGGTGGTATTGCACCGCGAACGCGGGGGCGGACCGCATGCGAAAGCCCTCCAGCGTTTGATCATTTAAGTTCAGGTGCGTGGGTTCGCCGCCGCAACGCCGCAAGGAGTCCACATCCACGGCAAAGCCATGATTTTGTGAAGTAATTTCCACCTTGCCCGTATCGGTGTTTTGCACGGGTTGATTGCCGCCCCGGTGGCCAAATTTCAGTTTATACGTGGAGGCGCCCAGGGCCAGGCCCAGCAACTGATGGCCCAGGCAGATGCCGAAAATAGGCGTCTTGCCGATCAACCCGCGGAGCGTTTCCTGAGCGTAGGCGACCGGTTCAGGATCGCCGGGACCATTGCTGACAAACACTCCGTCGGGCCGCAGCGCCAGAATTTCATCGCGCGTGGCGGAGGCCGGGACAACCGTCACGCGGCAGCCGCTTTGCACCAAATTTCGCAGAATGTTGCGCTTGGCGCCGCAGTCCATGGCCACTACGTGCGGCCGCTTCTGATCGCCGGGGCTGGTCATGCCGCCAGGCTGCCGATCCGTGGGTTGAGCCCACGCGCCTTTGTTAACAGTCCAGTCATAGGGCGCGGCGGGGCTGACCACGCGAACCAAATCCATGCCAATTAATCCGGGCCAGTCTTTGGCCTGGCGCACCAGGGCGGCGGCGTCGCCCGCGCGGGCGGGGTCGGTACACAGCACGCCTTTGAGCGCCCCCTGCGTGCGCAGTTTTCGCACCAAACCCGGCGGCGCCGTGGCCACGCTG
>JAJZCU010000316.1 GCA_021828935.1 Planctomycetota bacterium
CCCTGGGGGGACATCGCTGCTGTTCGCAAGGGTATGGTAATGTAAAGTGGACGACGTTGCCATATTCTTTTGCAATCATTCAGGGGCGAAGTATACTTCATAATCTGATGCTGGAAAGCGTCATCGCATCGCATTCAATTATTTTCGACAGCCCGAATCGCGGCTTTCGCCGGCCCGTCTCGCTGTCATATTTATATGTTTATGTTACAGGAGGGCTGTTCCCGGCCGACCGTTGGACGGAAATGGCAATGGCCACGCCAACGCAAAGCGCAGTGAAGGCGGTGTTCACGCTTAACTGACTGTCGCTGTTTATTCCGACTCGTTGTGAATCGGAACGGCGAATTCAGTCTTTTGTAGAGATATGCCTCCGTGCGATGCACGGCGGCGTTGCCTCGGGCAGGTCCGTACCTTTTCCCGAAAGGGAAAGAAGGAGCAGATTTTATGTTCGCACGGTTGTCTATTAAGTCCAGTTTGTCCGGTCTGGTCGCAGCGGCGGTTTTGGGCGCCTTCTCATGGAGCGCACGTCCATTGCGGGCCAACACCGTCAACGTGCAATTTGAAGGAACCGGCGTGTTCACCGGCCAGCAAGGATCATTTAGCGGTAGCCAAGGGGCCTATACTGGTGACGGACTCGCGGCGCCCGTCTGGAACGTGCTTTCAGAGCCGGCGAACGCCACCAGCGGGTCGTTGGCCAACCTGGTAACGTCCGCCAACGTCCCCACGGGCATCGGCGTGAGTTTCACCAGCTCCAGTACATATGGTGATCCGACAAGCCCGGCGAATGCGTTGCTCGGCGGCACGTTAATAGCCTCCAACAGCACGCCCCAGGTCGTTACGCTTACGGGCCTGACGGGTGGGGGCGCCTACACCCTCTATTTATACGGCCAAAATGGTGGCTACAACAGCGATATCACCACCTTCGCGGTTACCACGGGAACCGGCGCGGCTGCCTCGGGACAGTTCGACCAAACCATCGACGGCGGGAGCTCATCCGGCACGTTTTATAATACCTCGACGAATAACAACTACACGATTTTTAATGCCACCGCGAACGCCGCGGGTACTCTGGGAATCACCTATACCGGCTCAACTGAAGGCGTCTTCAATGGCCTCCAGATCATCGGGGCAGTCCCGGCCGTGCCGGAACCGGCGTCTCTGGCGCTTGTGGGCGTCGGCGCCTTGTGCCTGTTGCTCACGAAGCGCCGGAGGGGCATCGCCCGCGTCCAAATTTCATAACACCGCTGCGGACCGTCTCCGCAGCGCCAAGGGGCCGGGGCCGGCAATCCCCGGCCCCTTTTTTTCTTATTCCCGTTGCAGGAGGGCACGGGACAGGGCCAGGAGTCTGTGATGCGAAGAATTGCTTTTACGCTCGTTGAATTACTTGTGGTCATTGCTATTATCGCTATTCTAATATCATTGCTGCTTCCGGCCCTGGCCAGCGCCCGCGAGGCGGCGCTTAGTGTTGCATGCGAGGCCAACTTGAGATCGTTGGGGCAGTTGAGTTTCGAATATGCAAACAGTAACGATGACATGTTGATCTCAAATGCGCCCGCCAATTCCCCCAGTTCGTTCGCGTATGCGTGGAACGACATGTTGTATGATTGGGACCAGAGCCTGCCGCCCGAGGTGGTGGCCTGGATGAGCTATAAAATGAGCTTGCGGAACACTCGGGTCAACGGGCGCAACGCGGAAGGCGTCCGCGGAGCATATTTACGTATGTTTTCATGCCCGTCGCAGGTGATTCCATGGTCAAACCCGTGGACAAATGATCCTTATGTTTCACCCACTACCTATTCCGTGAATCCCAATGTATTTGTTTGGTGGAATAATTATCCCTTTACCTGGATTGTTCCACCCTACTACACCAGTCCGAAAACCCTGGGCAATATCCCCAACCCCGCCGAGGTGATCGGAATCGCCGACGCCAACCAGCCGTTTTCCCAGCGGAACGCTGAATCGTTTTATGCCTTCGATTGGACTGGATTCAACCAGCCATCCAGCGGCGTGACCATGTCAACGGTAATTCCCCCCAATTTCGTCGAGCCCAAAGTTGGATTCATAGCCGGCAATTACGACGGCATGGGCGCCGCCGGTTACGTCGCCGGAAGCGGCATGCGATATCGGCATTTTAATCCTTCTCCGAACACGCCGCTTGACGCCGCCTCGTCCGGCGCGGGAAATGCTCAGTTCATGGATGGCCACGTTGAGGCGATTCAGGCTGGGGCCTTGCATGTTATGAACGTGGCCACCGGGTTTTAGCGCCCGGCACGGCATGCGCCCGGCATTTGACCATGGGCAGAAATTCGACCAATGGCCCGAGCCGTGGCCAACTTTCTTGGTATTAAACATGTAATGGCCGTTGTGCGAAATGGCCGGCGCCGTCAAGAATAGGTTGTATGTAGTATGAAAGAAATAAGCCGCAGAAAGCTCCTGCTTCACGGACTGGGCGCAATTGCCGGGGCGGGCGCGGTGGCCGGCGCAGCCCCGGCCGGTCCCGTTTCCGGCGTGGGCGCCACGCCGCTACGGTCAGATCCAGGTTCGCGGCTCTTTGGCATTCGCGTTGTTGATGCCCAAACCGGCCGGGGCGTTCCGCTGGTGGAATTGAAAACGGACAATCACATCAGGGTTTACACCGACAGCGCGGGCCGCGTGGCCATTGATGATCCGGGCCTGATGCGCGGACGGGTTTATTTTTTCGTCAGCAGTCCGGGCTATGCGCCGCCTGCCAAGGACGCATTTGGATATTCCGGAATCGCCCTGAACGTAACGCCCGGCGGCGCGGCCACTGTGAAGTTGCGCCGCACTGATATCGCCGGGCGGATGTATCGCATCACCGGCGAAGGAATTTACGCCGATACGGTGCGGCTGGGCCATGGCGCCCCGACCCGCCACCCAGTGCTAAACGGTCGCGTGATGGGGCAGGACTCCGCGCTGGCCACCGTTTATCAGGAAAAGATTCACTGGATTTGGGGCGACACCGCCCGGCCCGATTATCCGCTGGGGAATTTTCGATCTTCCGGCGCCGTGTCGGACTTGCCAAACCGCGGCGGGCTGCACCCGGATATGGGCGTTAATCTAAATTATTTTGTTGATAAAACAGGCTTTTGCCGCGCCATGTGCCCATTGCCCGGTGAACCGAAGGGGGTGGTGTGGCTGGATGGTCTGACCGTGGCGCCGGACAAAACCGGTCGTCCGCGCATGCTGGCCCGCTTTTCCCGCCGCGATGGCATGAAGAAAGTGTACGAGCACGGCCTGGCGGTGTGGAACGACAAATCGCAGATTTTTCAGCGGCATGGTACTTATCCAATCGGGGAGCATTGGCGTTTTCCCGCCGGCCATCCGGCGGATTATCAAGAAAATGGCCGCGACTACAAGTTGTTTTCCGGGCAGCTTCCTGTGGTGCGCTGCCCCGCCACGTTGGAGGCCATTGCCAATCCCGCCGAATATGAGGCCTTCACCTGCCTGGCCCCCGGCGCGCGTTTTCAGGGGCGCAAAACAAAGATGCACCGCGGGGCCAACGGCAGCTTATTGTGGGCATGGAAGCGCTCGGGAACGCCCCTAAGCCAGGCGCAGGAAGCCCAGTTAATAACCTTTGGCCTGATCAAACCGCACGAAGCGCGTTTCCAGTTCATAGACGTTGAAACCAAAGCCACGGTGCGTATTCATAATGGTTCTTTTTTCT
>JAJZCU010000317.1 GCA_021828935.1 Planctomycetota bacterium
CCGATGGCCGTTGCGGGCCTGTTTGGCCTTGGGCAGTTTTTCACTGATCGGCAGAAACTGGTTGGTACCGCTTTGCGGCGCGGCGGCGGGGGGCGGGGCCGGGGCCGGCGCAGCAGGCTGGGGGGGGGCGGCACATAGGTTTGCGCCGGAGGCATGGGCTGGTCACTGGGGCCTTGCTGCGAAGCGTCCGCCAGCTGCGATTCCATGGCCTTGTTCTGCTCTAAAAGGGCATTGCGCTGTGCCGCGAGCTTTTTGTTGGCGCATCCGCCCAAAGAAACAATCGTCGCGGCGGCGGCGGTGAATGCCAGCGCCGCGGACCATGGGTTTTTAACTAATTTCATAGATAACTCCTGCGTATCTGCCATGTGCTGTGATGGTGTTTGCCGATACTCCCGGACAAACCCAAGCCACATGCATTTTCGCATAAAACTTAAGCGTTTATTTTACTTGCTGCGCCGCGCTTGGCAAGCGCCCGCGCCCGATGGCCCGTTCCGTTAGCCCACCAGCAGCGAAAGCGTCTGTTCAATGACCGTCCGCGGACTGGACCACACAAAAAAGAACATGGCTTCCCGCACGCGGCGCTGGGCGGGGCTGTCGGTCAAAAAGCCGCGGCCCTTGGCCAGTTCCAACGCGGCCAATGCGCAGCGCATCGCCAGGACGTTGGCTTGCGCCCGCAGGCGCGGACTCACCTCCGACATGACAAACTGATCCGGATTCAGGCCCGCCTCAAACACCGCCGTCGTGATTTCCGCGTGCTGCCGTTGTAGTGATCCAATGGCTCCCCGCGCCGCATCCCCCTGCGTTTCCAGCAGCGTTGTGGCATCCGCCAATGCCGCGCCGGCCAAACCCAGGGGCAGCACGCAGGTGGGCAGGGCGAAACCACGATTTGCAGAGCGGGCGGCCAAGGCGTTAACCGTGGGCCCCTGCAGTACGTCTTCCCGGGCCACCATCACTTTTTCCAGGCGAAATTCACCGGTAAAGCTGCCGGAAAGCGCGGGCAGTTGCATGCGGGCCAGCGCCGCGGCGCCGGGGGAACTGGTGCGCAGGGCCACCAAAAGTTGCTGCCCATCCGGGAGGACCGCGCCCACGCAGATGCGTTGTGCGTGGCGGGCGCCGGTCACCCATGGCACGGAACCGCTGATGTAAAAGCCGTTTTCCGCCGGGGCAGCCGTGACCGGCGGGGCGACATGTTGGCGGGAGGTGGTCAGTTGTGCGATGCCGATGGTGGCGAAAAGCGCGCCCCGCGCCATGCGCGGCAGAATTTCCGTCACCAGCGGCGTGTTGGCCGAGGCGGCAAAAAAACTGATCGCGGAATCGCGCTGCGTAAGTACCAAAGCCGTGGTCAGACATGCGCCGGCGAGTTGGCCATAGCGTTGCTGCAATTCGTCGGATGGCAGTTCGGATCCACCAAAAGCCTTGGGAATGGCCCAGCCCAACGCCCCACAGGCCAGGAGATCTTCCATGTTATCCCGCGGCCACAGTGCATGTTGATCAACCTGCTGTGCGCGGTCGGCAATGCGTGCCAACGCTTCGGGCCATGTTAGTGTGGGCATAAAAAACCTCTCGTGCCCATTGTACGCGCAACCGCTCGTGGCCGCACGCGGTCGTCAACGATCAACGATCAATGACCAGTGACCAATCACCAATGACCAATGATCCGCAGGATGGGAGCAGGGGTTGGCGATCCGCTCTGGGTGTGGCAAAAGTTTTGGGGGGCGCGTGAAATCGTGTACAATGCGGGCATGTTGAGTGTTTTCCCAAATTATTGTGTGCCGCGGAGCGGCAGAAAGGCAGTGTCGCATGGAGCGTTTACAGGACATCACGGGTCAGCAATTGAAGCCGGGGTTTTTGGAGTTGGCGGAAAGGCTTTCGGTGGATGTGGCGGCGGTGATGAATACCGCGCGGGTCGGCAGGCTGATAGACGACACCGACGAGGGGGTCGACGAACTGTGTAAACAGTTCCAGAAAAAGGTCTATGAAATGGCCACCCAGGCGAAGATTGATGCGGCGGAAGCCGCTTTTTCCCCCGATGGACCCAGCGACAGGCAAACGGGCCGAAAGCAAAGGGCGTCAAAAGACCGGTTGCACCACCAAAAACGGCCACATTGAAATGTCGCGGAGGCGTTACCACTTCGCGAATTTGGGGAACCACACGCCCGCCGACGGCCTGATCAACCAGGCCGGGCGCACGGTCACGCTGGCCGTTCAACGAATGTGCTGCATGCTCAACAGTGGGAAGGGTAATTTTGAGAAAACTGAAGAACACCTAAAGCGGGCCGCAGGCCTTTCGCTTAGCGGGGAAACGATACGCAAGATTGTGGAAGCCAATGGTCGCAAGGCGTTGGAGATGGCACAAGCGGGTGTGTTGAAGCCGGTTTGGAAAGCCAACGATTTACAGCAAGATACGCCGGCGGCGGTTCCGGCGCCGGGTGTCCAAACTCCCGCAGTGGCGGCGCCCAACCGGGCCGCGGTTGACGTCGGAAAGGCCTCGACCCCGCAAGCAGTGCCGGGGCAAAAAAGCAAACCGACCGGCCCCGATCCAACCCTGATTGTGCCCGTGAAAAAAACGCCGCCGCCGCCACAAAAGCCTGTTTATGCGGGGGTCGACGGTTTTATGGTGCCCACGATCACGGATGCTGAGAAGCGCACACGTCGCAAGAACATTAATAAAAAGCGCCGGAGCATGGCGCGTAAGAATCCAGAACTGCCCAAACCTCCGCCCCTGCCGCCGATGAAGGCTGGCGCGGATGGTCCCTACAAGGAATGCAAGATTGATAACTTTTACGATCAGGATAAAAAGCACCGCCAAGTGTCCGTGACGATGGGGAATCACGACGCTTTAGGCGAAATCCTGGGCCGGGACGCCGAACGGCTGGGATTTCTCCTGGCTAAGCTGCGCGTGGGCGTGGGCGTGGTGGACGGGGGCGTCTGGATAGCGTTGGAGTTCATACGGCAGGGATTGGCCCTGACGGTATTGATCCTGGACTTCTTCCACTTCGCGGAACATGTGCATGCGGCAACGCGGGCCGTGTTTGGCGTGGCGGCCTCGGCCGCCCGAGGGGAAGACCACGACGATCGGAACCAACGGCTTGAAAACCAGGAAACCACCACCGGCAAGGCCCAGGCCCAGCGGCTGAAGACCTTGGCCAAGGAGCAGGGATATGCGGCCTTGTTCAACGAAATCCAAGAATGGCGTGGCAGAACCCGCAATCCCGCCCATAAAAAAGCCATTGATGCGTTAGCCAATTACGTGGCCAAACGGGAAGACAGCATGGATTACCCGACTTACATCGCCAATGGCTGGGACATTGGCTCAGGCCCGACGGAATCGATGTGCAAATTGATCCCGGCACGCGTGAAAGGCTGCGGGCAACGTTTCGACGTCGACCATGCCGAAGAGATCATGGCCTTGGAAGCCCTGGACCACAGCGGCCAAACCGAACGATTTTGGCAACTTCAGGCCGTTTCTAACAATTAAACCGGGCCCCCAAAAGTTTTGCCACACCCATCCGCTATCCGCTCAGAAGTTCAGGATGAACGTTGATCGATGATCGATGGGTCGCGTATACTCCCGGCACTTTGAAAGGTTATCGTAATGCCCACCGTGCAACCGGAGCCCCATATCGCCGCCCGCGTGGAAAAACTGCGCCGCGTCATGCGCGAGCAGAAAGTGGACG
>JAJZCU010000318.1 GCA_021828935.1 Planctomycetota bacterium
TTCACGACTCCCGGCACCACCAGCGGAGATGTGGTTAAAATTATTTACGCCAGCCGCGTGACCGGCGCCACCACCAAAAGCGCTGTGACCGTGGTGCTGGACCGCGTCATTGGTTTGGTGGCGCTAATGGTGGTTGCTGGAACAGCGGCTGCAGTGCAGCTTTTGTGGAATCATTTCCATCCCATTCGCCCCGATGCCGCGCCGGATCCAACGCTCGTGCGGATCGCACTGTTTATTGCCTGCGGCCTGGGGGCGATGGCCATTGGCGGTTGCGTTTATTTTTCACAACGCTTGCGGCGGCTGTCCGGTCTTGAGTATTTAATGCAGCACGCCCATGTGCCGGAAGTCGTGAAACATGCCGACCGTTCGCTGCATGTGTACCGCGGGCACTTCCTGATGATTTTCGGTACGTTCTGCCTGAGCTTAATTTCGCAAACCGTATTGCCCGTGTCGGCATTTTTGGCGGGCCGGGCCTTTGGCATGCACGCCAGCTTTGGCAGCTTTATGACCTACGTGCCGATCGCCGTCTTAGCGGCCAGCCTGCCAATTTCTCCGCCGCAAGGCATTGGCGTCACGGAGGCCATCCTGCTGCATTTCTTTGTTACGCGCGGCGTGGACGCGGCCAGCCAGTCATTCGCGCTGGCCCAAGCCATCCGTTTTCTGCCAATCTTTTGGAACCTGGTGGGCGCCTACTGGGTGGTCCGCGGCAATTATTCCCGCCACGCCCACACACCGTCACGCGACGAAGCCCCCGACCCGGCGAAAGGCGGCGCCGCCCCCGCTCCGGCATAGCGGACGCGGGCGTTTGGCGGCGGAGCGTGCGGCCCCGGTTTTTTTATTCACGGACCGGCAGCCCCAACCATGTATCCAACTGCTCCAATGGCAAATGTGATAGATTTTCTACCGCATGATCGGCGCAGCGGCTTATCACCGCCAGACTTGATGTTGTAGCCACGCCCAGCACTGGAATGCGCGCCGCACGAGCCGCCGCGCAGCCGCCCGCACTGTCTTCAATGATCAGGCTGCAGCGCCGGTCCACCAAACCATCGCCGGCGACGTACAGCCGCTCAAACGCCAGGTTATACCCTTCCGGATCCGGCTTGCCGTTGCGCACATCATCAATGGCCACAATGGTGGTAAAGTGTTCCACCAATTTGAATACGCCCAGCAGGCGCATGATCTCCGCCCGCCGCGCCCCGCTGCAAATGGCCCGCAGCACCTGCCGCTGTTCCAAATGGGCCAGCACCTGTCGCACGCCGGGCAGCGGCTCGGCAAAATCGCCGAGTTGATCTTCAAATAATTGGCCCTTGGTCTGGCACAGTCTGGCCAGCAAGTGTGCGTCGTGCGGTCGCCGGGCGTCAGAGAGCATGCGGGCGAAACCTTCGCGATCGCCAAAGGCAATATAACGGCTGTAGTAGTCCACGCCTTCCATGTGGAACGGTCCGCCAATTTCAGCGGTATGCCGGGCAAATGTGGCGTTGTACGCCGCCAAGTGCAGCGTTTCGGTGTCGGCAATGACGCCGTCAAAATCAAAAATAACGCAACCTTTTGGCATCAAGCCACTCCAACTTTCCACGAACCGCGCCGGTTGAAAATATCGGCAGCCAGGCGCCGGGCCGTGTAGCTTACCGGACTTTCCGACAAGTGCCAGACCATGCTTGCGGAATTTGTTTGGTTTTTGCCGCAAACCATCCTAAACTATCAGGCGTATAACAAAGTGCAACGTCTTCGGAGCGGCCCATGGCGGCGGTAAAACACAAAAGCAAAAATGGCCGCCAGGCGGCGGGCAAACGCAATGGGAGACCGGCGCGGTCCAAGCCGTTGAAAGACCAAATCATTGCTTTCAAGGCCGATGCCCAATTGGCGGACCTGCTAAGTTCGGTGAAGAATAAAAGTGATGTGATCCGCGATGCCGTGTATGCGTACCTGGGCCACTTATGCCCATTGTGCGAAGGGAAGGGAACGATCCCCGCCAACCGCGGTCACGAGATTCAGATGCTTTTGCAGCAACTTGAATATGCCTCATGTTCGGGCTGTCACGCCGCCCTTCCCGTGATGCCGCGTCTGCGTTTTCTGGTAAACAACTTGCCACAGGCGGATCAGCGGCGTTTGAAAGAATATGAAAGTACCGGCGAACTGCTGTGCGCGGATTGCTTTGAAAAAGCGGACGAGTGCGAAACCTGCGGGCAGCATATACCGCAAGGCCGCCTGCCGGAGCATCAACACCAGCATGCACATTAGATGACAACAGCACCGTTAACCATTTGCGCCCGGCGCGGCCGAACACCCTTGGAGATTCCGGCATGTTCCCATGCTTTCTAAGCCATTGCTTACTGTTAGGCGTCAACCTGTGGAACCCAACGGGCATGGGCATGGGTATAGCGGCGGTTCTGCTGACGGCATTCCTTCTGGGCATGGTGCATGGAATAACCCCGGATGAACACACCTGGCCCATTACCTTCAGCTATGCCGTGGGTAGTTATAGTTGGAAGGGGGGAATGACTGCCGGGCTTTTGTTCTCGCTGACGTTTACCCTGCAGCGCATGATTGCCTGTGAACTGGCTTACGGCATTTTTCGTAATAAATTTGTTGACCTGATCAAACACCCCATGTGGAATTTTGTTACGTACATCATCGTGGGAGCGGTGATGTTTGGATCGGGGCTGTACATTTTACGCCGCGGACGCATCCCCCACTTGCTGCATACGCACGGAATTCGCGGGCACGGGCAGGCCGAGGCGCGCGAATCCGCCCCCTTTTACATGCCGCTGTTTCACGGCTTTATCGCCGGCTGGGGCACCGGAGCGTTCGCCTTAATAACGTATGTTTATCTGGCGCCCCACATGAACAGCATCTACGACGCGTTCCTGCCCGGCATGTTCTTCGGGCTGGGCACGCTGGTCATGCAGATGATCGTCGGCGCCCTGTTCGGAGCGTGGATGGCGCGGCGCAAAATTCATGAAAATGCCCGGGCCTTGATGGCCAAGCTCATGTCCGGACGCACCCTGACCTGGGCCGGATTGGGATTTGTTATCGTGGGCGCTTTTGGCCTTATTTTTCCGAAGATCGGCGATTACAGTATCAACACTGGTTTGCATGTGCATAATCTGCATTCACTAGGTCTGGGTTTTTTCCTGGCCGTAATCATGTTGTTTTGCGTGGCCGCCGTTTCATTCTTTAAATCGCTGCACGATATACGCGGCTTGGAATTCGATGTTGCCGCGCACGAAGCCCACCTGCACGCGGCGGACGATGGCCATGACCATGGGCCCGGGCACGCCCCCCTCGCGGCGCCAGCTCCGGGCACCGCTTCCGTTAATTGAATACCGCGACGCGTCCGTTATGCTCAGCCGTGGCCGGACTTCCGAATGTCGGCGGCACTTGCATTTTGTGGTCGGCCCTCTGAAAATACCACGCACAGTCGGAACGGCGTCGCTATGTAGCCGCGCCCGCGGCGCCCGTGATCAACGATACAATGGGAACATTATGAACATTCGCCCTTGGTCCATCGCCGCCGTGGCGTTCGCCCTACTGGCGCCGGCCGCTTTTGCCCGGCCCACACATGAGCATCGCCGCCCCGGCGGTCGACGCGGCCGGGCCCAACATCATGTTGGCACGATTATTTACTACGATCCCAGCGCCGCCAGTTCCGAGAT
>JAJZCU010000319.1 GCA_021828935.1 Planctomycetota bacterium
TCATTGACGCGGTCAAAGCTGATGCGCGGATAGACCACCGGGGTGGCGCCGCGGCTACCGGCCAACATGCCAAGGATGTTATTAAATTCCGTTTCGCCAAAGGCGTGATACCCCGCGGCGCGGCGGAATAATTTTAACAGCATTTCCCGCCGCCAGGTGGCCGCCGCGCACGCCGCCACCACCTGTTGGGCCAAAACATCCGCCGCGTTTTCCACAATGCGCGTGGGTTCCACCGCGCCGGCCAGCATCAGGGAAACCAGGGCGCCAAGCGCCGGCAGATCATTGGTCATGCGGGCGATGAAGCGCCCCTTGGCGGTGGCTTTTTCCAGGTGTCCAGCCCGGCCCACGCGCTGCAGCGCCGCCGCCACGGAACCCGGAGAATCAATTTGGCAGACCAAATCCAGCTTGCCAATATCCACGCCCAATTCCAACGAACTGGTCGTGACCACCGCCGCCAATTCGCCGGCCTTGAGCGCCGCTTCCGTGCTTAGGCGCACATCGCGGCTGATGCTGCCGTGGTGCGGCAACATGGGCGGGCTGTCGGTTGTTTCCTGCAACATGTGCAGCACGCGCTCCACCAGGCGCCGGCTATTAACAAAAACCAGTGAAGAGGCGTGTTCGCGCACCAGGCGGTCTATTTGCGCAATGACCGCCGGCCAATGGGAATATCCGCGTGCCCCACCGGGCTGGGCGCCGGCGCTATTTTCCGGCGTGGGCAATTGATAGCCCGCGGGACACAGCACGCGGATGTCCAGGTTTTTGCGCTGGCCGGCGGCCACAATGGCCACGGGGCGGGCGGCGCCATTATCTTCATAACCGCCCAGAAAACGCGCAATGACCTCCGCCGGCGCGGCCGTGGCGGAAAGGCCGATGCGAATAAGCGGCGGCGGCCCCGGATGGCCAGACACAATGGCCGGTGCGCCAGGGGCGCCGGTTTCCGCAGCGGGCCCGGCCGCCGCGCCCACGCGCCGTTCATGCTCCAGCCGCTCCAACAAAATCGATAAAAACGCGCCGCGTTTGTTGCCGGCCAGCGCGTGAACCTCATCCACAATCACCCAGCGCACCTGCTGAAGCATCCGCCGCCCGCCGCTGGTTAGCAACAAATTTAATGATTCCGGCGTGGTTAGCAAAATATGCGGTGGATGGCGCAGCATGGCCACGCGTTCGGCGGTTGGGGTGTCGCCCGTGCGCAAAGCCACGGATATTTCCGGCCACGGTTGGCCATTCGCGGCCGTCAGGCGCCGTATGCCGTCCAAGGGCCGCTGCACGTTGCGCTGCATGTCGTTCACCAGCGATTTCAGTGGTGAAATGTAAAGAATTTGCACGCCCGCCGCCGACTTTTCCAGCAGCGATTTTGCCAGATGGTCAATGGCCACCAGGAACGCAGCCAGGGTTTTCCCGCTGCCCGTTGGCGCCAGGATTAACGTAGATTGCCCGCGACCGATGGCCGGCCAGCCTGCCACCTGCGGCGGCGTGGGCGCGCCCAAATCCTGCTGGAACCAGGCGGCCACCGCCGGATGAAACATTTGCAAAGCTGCGTGCATGCGGTAATTTTAGCCGCCGTAGCATGCGCTTGCGCGCGTCGTGATTCAGCCCCGCCTCGAAAGACGAGACGTGGGACCGTTTTGAGATCGGAAAGCACAATGGCAGACGTACTTTGGGCGCCCTGGCGCATGGATTATATAAAAAATGTTTCGGACGGCCCTAAGGAATGTTTTTTGTGCGCCTTGGCCACGGCCCCCCAGCGCGATGAAGAAAATCTGGTGATCGCCCGCAGCCCCTTCGGCGCCCTGCTGCTGAACCGCTACCCCTATGTCCACGGCCATTTATTAATTGCTCCGTACCGCCACGTCGCGGATTTAACCGGCCTGGCCCCCGCCGAACGCGCCGAAATGATGGAACTGCTCATGCATGCCCAGCGCCTCCTGGGCGATGTGATGAATCCACAGGGGTATAACATTGGCATGAACCTAGGCCGCTGCGCCGGCGCCGGCGTGCCAGGACATGTTCACATGCACATTGTTCCACGCTGGAATGGCGACGTGAATTTCATGGCGGTCATCGGACAAGTGCATGTGATTCCGCAGGCCATGGAGGAAAGTTACCGGCAACTGTCCGCGGCGCACCGGAAGCTGGTCCGCGGCGCTGCGAATCAGGATAAGGATGGGCGTACTGCAAATGGCGTCCTTTGACCGCGTCGTTTACCTCCCCGTTGTCTCAAGGCTGGTGCGCGGTTTCGTGACAACCTTTTCACCGACGCGGGGCATCCGTAACCTGCGCCGTCGGTGGCGGCCTGTTTTCGCGCTGCGTCACATCGTATCCGCGCCGTCAGCGTATCAAGTTGCTTTAGGCTCAGAACGGCCATAGCCTTACACTGTTGTAGAGACGCCCGGTTGGTCAACAATTCAAGGACTTGCCTTATGAACCCTCGCCCAATCCATCCCAATGTTGGCATTGGCCATGTACATCTTAAAGTTGCCAACATTGAACGATCACTACAATTCTATCGGGATGTTCTGGGCTTCGAAGTAACCCAGGGCTATGGGCAAGACGCGGTTTTCATCTCCGCCGGCGGATATCACCACCATATTGGATTGAACACCTGGCAGAGCAAAGATGGGCAGCCTCCCGCGCCGGGCGCCACTGGCCTCTATCACCTTGCGATTCTTTATCCCACCCGCGATTCGCTTGCTGACGCTCTGCGCCGACTGGTGAAGGCGCGCGTTACGCTGACGGGCGCCGCGGATCACGGCGTAAGCGAAGCACTTTATTTAAATGATCCTGACGGAAACGGCGTCGAACTGTACTGGGACCGGCCGCGGGAGAAGTGGCCGCGCGATCACGACGGCAGCCTGGCGATGTATACGCGGCAACTGGACCTGGATGATTTGCTCACTGAACCCGAAACAAAACCGACTACAGTGTGATCATTGAAATCAATTCCGCATCCGCTGGTGGCGGCGATTCTGGGCGTGGTGACCGGAATCGGCGGCGGGATGTATTTCGGTTGGCGGGCTCCCGTCGCCCGCTGGGGGCAGGATAAAAAACCGCGAGGCGAGGCGGGTCATCAGCCAAAAGGCTGGCGAAGTTTCGCGGCAACGCTACACGTCGGCGTCGCGCCGGCCGGCAACTTTGCGTTCCTCCTGGTCGTCTCAGCGCCCTGGGCGCCGCAGCGGTTTAATTGCCCAGCGTTCCCGCCTCAGTGTAAAGAGATTCTCCGCCACAACCGCGGCTTAGCCGGTGGCTAAATAGCTCTGGCCGCGTGTTTATGCGGCCCGGCGCCGCGACGTGTCATTGGGCGGCGCCTGCGGTATAATTCGCCGCTTGCGCCGGCGTTGCGGGCTGTGCCCACGCGGCCGACGAGTAATAAAGAACCCATTGCGGAGAATTAAATGGCCACCCCGAAATTTCAACATGTTACCGTGCCGGCTCATGGCGAAGCGATCACCATGGGCGGAGACCGAAAACTGCAGGTACCCGATCATCCCATTCTGCCATTTATTGAGGGCGACGGCACGGGCGCCGATATTTGGCGGGCCAGCGTTCGCGTGTTCGATGCCGCGGTAAAGAAGACCTACGGCGGCAAACGGCAGATCGCATGGATGGAAGTCTTTGCCGGCGAAAAGGCCTTTACGCGTTTCAAAACCGGCA
>JAJZCU010000320.1 GCA_021828935.1 Planctomycetota bacterium
CCCATTCCTTACCCGGCGGAATAAGCATCACGACATCACCAAGCTTCACAATCCACACGGTGGGCGTTCCGAATTGAAATGCCTTTGGGAGACGAACGGCCTGACTGCGGCCGATTTTGATTATTGTAGCAGTTTCCACGGCTAGCTCCTGACATCCTATATTATATGGGATATTTATGACCAGTGACGGTCTCAGCAGCGTCTTTCCCCGCCTATTTTGGCGGCCACCAGAGTTCCCCAAGGGGAATGTCAAGGTCGGCAAAGGGTGGGAAGCGCACCACGTCTTCGCCGCTGCCGCGGGCGACCAGCGTGTAGGTCCCATTTGTTAAATTATACGCCTCCGCGGTGCGGGCGACGGGGTCGATGATCCAGTAATGGGCTACGCCATAGGCCGCATATTCTGCGAACTTTTGCACGCGGTCCACATGTTCGCTGCCGGGGCTGACAAACTCCACGCACAGGTCGGGCGGGCCGTGGATGCCCTTCGCGCTGACCAGGTGCAGCCGCGCGGTGGAAAAGTAAAACAGGTCCGGCCGACGCACGGTCTGTCTCGATACTATCGTGTCCACATCGCCGGCTATTTCGCCGAGCTTGTGCAGCTTAACATGGCGCCGTAGCAGGCTGTTGAGCACGCTGTCGGCCCGGCCGTGCGCGAATGATGGACTGGGGCTCACAATAATCTCTCCATTTGCCAATTCCCGCCGAACTTCGGGCGGATCCTCTGGCAATTCCATGAATTGCCGGGCGGTCATGCGGGCTGTGCCAATGGCGGTCATAAAAAACTCCGAATGTATTGTACTCCTTTGGTGGCCCCGGCCAAAGTATTCGGCGCCGCCAGACATGCCGGGAAATTTCTATTGCAATTTAAGCCGGATCGGCTTTAGAATTTGCACGAACGGGTGATGCCTAATCCTAATTTTTTTTGGGAGGGGTACATGCTGGACATTTCGGAACTTACGCCAGAGGCATTGAAGGCGCGATTCAAGGCGCGGTGCGCGGCCACGAACAGCATGCACCAAAATTGGCAAATTCGCGTGCATCGGTCCCTTTCCTGGTTCAGGCTGGCGACGGAGCTCCAGGGGCAGCCGGAGGCGAAGTATTTGTTTCATTGGATTGCGCTTAACGCCCTCTACGGCCGGTGGGACGGCGGGAAAAATGCGCCGGATGCCGAAGCGCCTTCGCGCCGCGAATTTCTTGCGCAACTCCAATGCGCCGATGCCGATGTGCTGGCGGGCTTTCTGCGGCAGACCCGGCCCTTGGTTAGAAAAATATTGGGAAACGCATTTCTCTCGCCGATTTTCTGGCGTGATCCGGCGAATCCGAAGGCCAAAGGCTGGGCCACCGCCGATGTTAATTATCTCGAACGAAATTTGAAGAACCAAGACTACGTGACAATCGTTGAACAGGCGCTTTCCCGCCTGTTCGTTCTACGCAGCCAGATTGTTCACGGCGCCAGCACGGGCGGCAGCAAGTTAAACCGGAGCGTGTTGCAGACGGGCATACAAACGCTGGAAATTTTGGTACCGCGGGTGCAGCACAGCGTGATCATCCACAGGTGCGGGGACCAGTGGCCGGATTTATGCTACCCGCCGGTTTAATATTTAATGCGGCAAATGCGCGTCCGATACACACGGCCACGCGCGATGAGGCGGGCCGCCATGCTTCTTCCAAAGGCAAATGACCGTCGAGCGCGGCGACCCACCGCAGCGCTACGCCTGCATTTGGCTGCGTTGATAATGTTCCCAGGCCAGGGCGGCGCCTTGCAGCACCAGATCGGGTATGAAGGAATCGACCAATTGCAGATCCTGCAACAACGTCAATGCGTCGCCGCCGGTGGCCACCACATGCGGCCATCCGCCCAGCGCGGTGGCATAGCGTTCCAGCAGCTCACGTACGGCGCCGCGGGCGCCAACATATAATCCTACGTTAATTGCTTCTTGCGTAAAGCGGCCAAATGGCTGATCGGGCGGGGTTAAGGAAGCGGCGGGCAGTTGTGCGGCGTATTCATGCAGGGCCTTGGCGCTCATGGCCAAGCCGGGGGCGATCGCCCCGCCGCGAAAAATTCCTTCCTGGTCAATGCAGTCCACCACCAGGGCGCTGCCCACGCTGACTATCGCGCACGCCACCTGCGTGTTCACATACGCCGCCAAGGCGCCCAGCAGGCGGTCAACGCCCACCGTGGACTCGTCGCGCAGCATCGTTTTCAGCGGCACGGGAAAATCCTGCCCCGCCTGCCGGGGTTTTTTGTCAAGCGTGTCCCGCGCCACAGCCAGCACACGGCGGGAAACCTCGGGCACGACGCTGGCCACGATAATTTCACAATCTTCTTCGGCGTCCGCGCCCTGGCAGTTGGCCTTTTCCCATAGCGTTTGCAACGTTTTGGGAAGCTCGCCGTCCAATTCCGCGTGGGTAAGCCGCACGGCGGGGTCTTCCGCCACGCCGTTGCGAAAGAGCCCCAGGCCCATGCGGGTGTTTCCGATGTCAATTGCCAGAACAGCCATGTGCGCCTCCGCGTAAAGCTGGGTTTGTTATACCGCGCGCGACGAAAAATGACGCTTGGCGGTCCAAAATTTCATTCCGCGAATACAACTTTTCCGAACGCCTTTGAAGTGTTCAGTGCTCAACACGGAAAGTTAAAATTCATTTACCGCGTAGATAATAGGGCGCCTTGCGAATGTCATCGGCACGCATCGCGGCGATCTCTTCCTCCAGCGCCGCGTCCGGCGTATTTTGGTCTTGCAATTGACCTGCCGCCCGGGCGCCTGCATTCGCATCATCCGCGCCCGCATCGTCATCGGTTGTCGCCGTGACGCCCGCCAGCACCTCAACGGGCAACGTGACATCCGGCGGCGTTAATTGCGCCCGGCGCCACAGTTCTTCCAGCAGTGGCCGCACGCCCGCGCCGCTGACGGCGCTAATGGCCACCACCGATTTTCCTGATAATTCACCGCGCAAGTCGGCCAGGGCCTCCGCGGCGCCAGGCAGGTCCATTTTGTTGGCAACCAATATTTCCGGCTTGCGCTCCAGCGCCGGGCTGTACGCCGCCAGCTCTCCGCGAATGGCCCGGTAGGCGTCAATGGGCTTGGTTCCGTCCAGCGGCAGCATGTCCAGCACATGCACCAGCAGCCGCGTGCGTTCAATATGCCGCAGAAATTCCAGCCCTAGCCCGGCGCCTTCGTGCGCGCCCTCAATTAAACCGGGAATGTCCGCTAAAATTAATCGCCGGTCGGCATCGAGTTCGGCAATGCCCAACTGCGGCACCAATGTGGTGAAGGGATAATCCGCAATTTTCGGATGGGCGGCTGAAACGCGAGCCAGCAAGGTCGACTTTCCCGCATTGGGCATACCGATGATGCCCACATCGGCGATCAGGCGCAGCTCCAGGCGCAAGTGCCGGTGTTGGCCGGGCTGCCCGGGCTCGGCGAAGTCTGGGGCTTGGCGCGTCGGGGTGGCAAAGTGCCAATTCCCGCGGCCACCTTTGCCGCCCCGCGCCACCTTTATTTTACGCCCTGCCTCGGCTAAGTCCGCCAGCAAAAGCTGGGCTTCGCCATCGTACACCATGGTGCCAGGGGGCACGCGGATGACCAAATCATCGCCGTCACTGCCGGCCTTTTTTTTGCCCATGCCATGCTCGCCGCGCTGGGCTAGGG
>JAJZCU010000321.1 GCA_021828935.1 Planctomycetota bacterium
GTGGCGCCGACGCGCGCCCGTCGCGGCCCGATGGGCCGGCGCGGGCGGCTAACAGTTCTGGTTATTGCTTTGAATTCTTGATGCCGTGCGCGTTCGCGTCCACATTACATTTTTGTCGCCGGCCATTGCGCGACCGGTTGCAACGTCCCAAAACTGGCGCCGCACGGGCCCCGGCCCTCCGCGCACGCACGCGAAATTTTGCTGCCGCCACGCGCCCAGGGCGCCCCGGTAAGCCGGCGCGGGCGGGCGGGCGTTGTGCCTTGCCGCCCACTTCCGGCGCCTCTACCATGGCGCTGTGTCTTTTTCCTTTGAATTGCTGCACCGCGATGCCGGATGCCGGGCCCGGCTGGGGCGTCTGCATACGGCGCATGGAATTGTTGATACGCCGGCATTTATGGTGGTGGGCACGCGCGGCAGCGTGAAGGGGCTGGCCCCGGCCATGCTGGAAGAGGCCGGCTGCCAAATGATGCTGGGCAATACGTATCATTTAATGTTGCGTCCGGGCGCCCCTGCGGTTCAGACCCTGGGCGGCCTGCAGAAATTTTCGGGTTGGAACAAACCCATGCTCACTGATTCCGGCGGTTTTCAAGTATTTTCGCTGGCGCAGCTCGGCAAAATGGATGACCATGGCGTCATCTTTCAGTCGCACATTGATGGCGCCACGGTCCGTTTAGATCCGCGCATTTCCATGCAGGTGCAGACCCAACTGGGGGCGGATATCGCCATGGCGTTTGATGATTGCCCCGCCGCGGATTGCCCGCCGGAGCGTCTGGCGGCAGCACTGGATCGCACCATTCGCTGGGCGGCGCTATCCCGCGAGGCCCATGTGGAATTTGATCCGGAGGGCCGGCAAGCCCTGTTCGGAATCGTGCAGGGGGGAACCGATGCGGCGGCGCGGGAACGCTGCGCGGCGGCGTTGGTGGCCATGGATTTTTCCGGCTACGCCCTGGGCGGCCTGGCGGTGGGCGAAGGACAGGCCCGCATGTTAACGGCCATTGACCAGACCATTGGCTTATTGCCCGCGGAGAAGCCGCGGTATTTGATGGGCGTGGGATATGCCAGCGACATTCTGGAAGCGGTGAAGCGGGGCGTGGACATGTTTGATTGTGTTCTGCCCACCCGGAATGGGCGCAACGCCCTGGCCTTCACCCGCGGCGGCAATTTGCGACTACGCAATGCCCAATTCGCGCTGGATCAGGCGCCCATTGAGGATGGCTGCGATTGCTACGCCTGCCGCCATTTTTCCCGCGGGTATCTTCGCCATCTGTTCGTGGCGAAGGAAATGCTGGGGCCAATTCTGGTATCGTTGCACAACGTGCGATTCTTTCAACGTCTCATGCTGGACATTCGGCACGCGATTCGGCACAATACCCTGTCCGGCTGGAAATGATGAATGTGAATGTATTGCAGGGTTGTCGGCGGTCGTTCCAGAACGTGTGACCCCGCGCCGGGCCGGCTTGGCTTAAATTCATTGCTTAAAGGATTATCAACGATGCGAAATTGGCTTCCACTTGCCGCGGCCACTGGTGTTCCGGCTTTGCCCATTCAAAGGCCATCCGCCCCGGCCGGACCGGCGGCACAGCCGGGTGTGGCGGCGCCGGCCGCGGGCGGCAAGCCTGGCGCAGTTGGTAAGGCCGGCGCGCCCGGGGCTGCGGGCGCCAAGCAAGCGGCTGGCGGCCCGGCGTCCGGGCCGGGCGCGGGCGCGAATCCATTCGGTGGGCCCATGTTCTGGGTGCTCATGCTGGGCGTACTGGTGCTGTTCGTGTTTATGTCACGCGGCAAGAGCAAGGACGAAAAGAAACGCAAGGCCATGCTAAACGCGTTGGCAAAGGGCGACCGGGTGCTGACCATTGGCGGCTTGTACGGGTCGGTGGTGGACATTCGTGATGACGAAGTGGTGCTCAAAGTTGATGAATCAAATAATGTGAAGATGCACTATGCCAAAAGCGCGATTCAGCGGGTGCTCATGGACAAAACCGCGGACACGGTTAAATGAACCCTGCGGCGCCACAGGCTCGTTGCGTCAGCACAATGTGTGGCGGCGCGGTGCAATTGCAACATCTTCAGGCAACCGCAAAGCCTCCGGTTGCGTTTAGTTTATAGGACGTGTGATAGACGGGCGGCGTGCGGGGCAAATGGGCGCCGATGCTGCGGCGCTGGTGCGGCGGAAGCCATGTTTTACCGGGGGTCGCCGGTCCGCAATGGCGTTGGCTGGTGCTTGCGTCTTAGCCCCCTGGCAGCGTGCAGCGTGACCAGCACGCATGGCTGCCATTCCAATGGCGCTGGACGAACGTTGCCCCAAGTTTCGGATTTTTCATGAACAACAATCTATTCAGCCGCTTTGCCCTGATCATTGTCATCATTTTGCTGGCCATATTTTGCGTCTATGAACGCGGCCTGAAGGGTGGCATTGATCTGTCCGGCGGCACGGACCTTATCTATCAGTTGAATCTGCCGAAGGGGTATCATGGCAGCCCGTCGGTTCTGGCGCGGCGGGTGATCGACACGTTGAAGCGGCGCGTGGACCCGCAGGGCGTACACAACCTAATTTGGCGCGTGGTGGGGCAGGATCGCATTGAAATTCAAATGCCACTGGCCAGTGCCGCGGCGCGCGATGCCCGGCGGCTGTTCGAGCAGCGGCAGAAGGCGCTTTTGGCGGCCAACCTGCAGCCGGCGCAAATTAGCGCGGTGATGAGCCTGCCGCCGGTTAGCCGCGCGTTGCAGCTTAAAAAGCTGGCCGCCGGCGACCCCAAACGCCTGGCGATGCTCAAGAAGTTGTTGGCGGCGCATAGCCGGTTGGTTGCGGCGGAAAAAGTTGCCGATAAATACGTAAAAAACCCCACCGCCATGCCCGGGTCGGCCGTGGCGCAGTTGAACGCGGCCACCCTGGCGTACAAAAAACAGCGCCGGGCCGTGCTGGCGCTGAACGTCAACGTTGCCCATGCCGTGCGCCTGTTAAAGGCCGACGCCTATGGCGACAACAGGGCTGCTGAAAAAGCGTATAACAAACTCATTGCTGCGCATCCGGCGCAAAAGCCCCTGCTGGTGGCCCTGCGCAATGCCTACGGCAAGGTGCGCCGGCACCGCGGCGGGTTGGACAACCCGGCGGAATTGGAACGCTTGCTTCGTGGCGCCGGAATTCTTGATTTCCGCATCGCCGTGGCGCCCACGCGCACCAACGCCCCTGAAATTAATCAGGCCATTGCCCAACTGCAGACGCGCGGACCGCACAAGGCTCATCTGGCGCCGGGCATTCGCTGGTTTGAAGTTGACCCGACCAGCGGCCAAAGCCTGTTGCGGGATGGCGCGGTGATCGTGCAGCCGTATGGCGGCCGGCATTATGTGCTGCTGTACACCACGCCGCTGCGCAGCCTGGTGCATAGGCCCGGCGCGCACGATTGGCGGCTCACCGACGCCTACATTGGCCATAACCCCAACAATGGCGGCGTGCTGGTGCAGTTTTCACTGAACCCGCTGGGCGGCGAGTACATGGCCCAGTTGACCAGCCACAATATCAACAAACAGATGACCATTCTGTTGGACAATCGCGCCATTGATTCGGCCAACATTGAACAGACCATTGGCGGCTCCGGGCAAATTAGTTTCGGCACTGCCAGCACCACCAATTCAGCCATGAGTTGATTGATATT
>JAJZCU010000322.1 GCA_021828935.1 Planctomycetota bacterium
TTCAAGACGACCGAGGCGGCGGGCGGCGCGGAACTGCACAATGGCGGAAAAAACCATGGCCACACTGATGGCCACGCCGCTGACGCTGCCGATGCTGAAATAAACGCTGACCAGGCCGATGAATCCGCTGGTGAAACTGCCCCAGAAGGCGTTGCGCGCCATGCCGCGAATTTTGCGAAACCGCCGCGCGGCCGTGGCCAATTCCTGGGCCTGTGCCGGTGAAAGCGCCGCACGGGCGGCGCCGGGAAAAGCTGCGGAAGCCGCTGCGTTGCCAGGCGCGGTATAAACCCCAGCGCCGGTAATGACCGGTGGAATTGCCGTGGGTCCGGCGGCGGGCGGCGGATCGGGTGTCAACATACGCTTTCCAGAACGAAGGCCGGGCCTATTTGGCCAGAACGTTGCATGCTTATCCGCGGCTGAATGCTTATGCGACAATTCCATATCCGATGTATCGTCGCGCCGCCGCGCGGGCATAACCCACGCTCACCGGGTTACCATGGCCCCAGCGGGTCGTCGCACGGCTGCGCCCGCGCCGGCTTTATCGGGCCGGTCAATGGGCGTTGGAATTTTAGCCGCGTTTGCCTTCTAATGCCCGGCAGTTGCGAAAATACCGCGGCGGCGGAACAAGACCGCCGCAGAAGGAAGGCGCCATGGCCAATAATACATTCATAGCAATTGATTTAGGCGCCGAGTCCGGCCGCGTCATGCGGGCCACGGTGGGCGAAACGCTGCATTTGGAGGAAGCGCACCGCTTCGGCAATGGGCCGGTGCTGGCCGGAAACACTTTGTATTGGGACATCCTGGGGCTATGGCGGGAAATAACCAATGGCCTGCGGCAGTGCGCCGCGCACGGCGCCGTGGCGTCCATTGGCGTGGATACATGGGGCGTTGATTTCGCCTTGGTGGGAAAGCAGGGCCAACTGGTGGGATCGCCGGTGCATTACCGCGATGCCCGCACCGAAGGGATGCAGGAAAAGTTTTTCGCCATTCTGCCGCGGGAAACCGTGTACGGCATTACGGGATTGCAAACGCTGAACCTCAACACGCTGTTCCAGCTTTTTGCGCTCAGGCAAACGCAGCCCGAACTGCTGGCCGCCGCGCACAAGGTGTTATTTGTTCCCGATCTGATTAATTATTATTTGTGTGGGCGGATGGCCAATGAATACACGATTGCCAGCACTTCGCAAATGTTCGACGCCCGCCGCCGTGACTGGTCCCCCGAAATTCTCAAAGCCCTGGGCGTACCGCGTGAGCTGTTCCCGGAAACCATCGCGCCGGGGCGCCCGGACAGCGTGCTGGGCGTCACGCGGGAAACGCTGGCCATGCCCGGCATTCCGGTGACGGCCATCGGCAGCCACGACACCGCCAGCGCCGTGGCGGCCGTGCCGGCGCAGGGCGATGATTGGCTGTTTCTTTCCAGCGGCACCTGGAGCCTGCTGGGCGTGGAAGTGCCCCAGCCGGTGCTCACCGCGGTGGCGCAGCGGTACAATTTAACCAATGAAGGGGGCGTGGGGGGGCGCATAAGATTGCTAAGAAATATTGCGGGGCTGTGGCTCTTGCAGGAATGTTTTCGCGAATGGACCAGCCGGGGCGCCGACATAACCTATGCCCAATTGGCCGACGAGGCCCGCGCGGCCCGGCCGAATGTGGCGCAGCTTGATCCTGATGACGGGGAATTTTACGCCCCCGGCCATATGACGGAAAAAATTATTGGATATTGCCGCCGCACGAGGCAGGCGGCGCCGCAAACGCGGGGCGAATTTTCCCGCGTGATATTGGAAAGCCTGGCCGCCGCATACGCGCGCGTGAAGCGGATGCTGGAGGAAGCCACGGGTCGAAAATTCTCGCGTTTGCATATCGTTGGCGGCGGCTCGCGCAATACATTGTTAAATCAATTGGCGGCCGACGCCACGGGCCTCACCGTGCTGGCCGGGCCTGTGGAGGCCACCGCCATGGGAAACATCATGACGCAGGCGCTGGCCGTGGGTTTGGTAAAAAACTTGGACGAGGCGCGGCGGATCGTGGCGCGCTCCGTGGAAGTGAAGGAATATACGCCTTGCGGGTGAGGCGCTCGCCCGGCGCCGCATTGCGTCCGGACCCGTCGGACGGCCGAGTTTAAATGGAGTGAATATGCTCAAAAGTTCCATCCTGCATCCGGAAATTCTGGCGGCGCTGGCCCGCGGCGGGCATTCCAGTAAAGTGCTCATTGCCGATGGCAATTATCCGTTTGCCACGCGCATCGGCCGCAACGCCAGGCTGGTGTTTCTGAATTTGGCGCCGGGCAAGGTTCTGGTAACAGACGTGCTTGAGGCCCTGCTGGCAACGGTTTCCATTGAAGCCGCGGAGGTCATGCAGCCGGCGCGCAGCGGGCCGTATGCCATGGCCGGCGATCCGCCAATTTTCGCGGAGTTTTCGGGGCTGCTCAAGGCTGCCGCGCCGGATGTGACGCTGGTGCCATTGGAACGTTTCGCGTTTTATGAATCGGCCGCCACCAATGACGTATGTCTGACCGTCGCCACGGGCGAACAGAGAATCTATGCGAACTTATTATTGACCATTGGCGTGGTGCGGTAGCCAACGATCAACAATTTTCGGTCGCCGGTCGGCAATCTCGGTTGCCCGCGACATGTTTCTGTCCGGCGAAACATTGGATTATTTATGAACGTTGTATTAATTGGATACCGGGGGTCCGGAAAATCGACGGTCGGTCGTTTGCTGGCGGACCGGCTGTGGCAGGACTTTGTGGATACGGACGTTCTGGTTCAGCGGCAGGCTGGGCAGACCATTCGTGAAATTTTCCGCGACCATGGCGAGGCGCACTTTCGCGCCCTGGAATCGGCGGTGATTCAAGACATCGCCCAGAAGGATAATTTGATTATTGCCGCCGGGGGCGGGGCGGTGCTGGCCGCCGAAAATGTGACGGCTTTGAAGAAAAACGGGCGAATGATCTGGCTGCAGGCCACGCCCGAGGCGCTTTGGGAGCGCATGAATATGGACCCGGCCACGGCCGATGCGCGGCCGAATCTCACGGCGGCCGGGGGGTTGGAAGAAGTAAAAACCCTGTTAGCGGGGCGCGAGGAAACCTACCGTGCCGTCGCCGACGCCGCCCTTGATGTCACCCGGCTGGAACCGCAACGCGTGGTGGGCTACTTGATGCAGCTAATTTAGTGGACCGCTTCCGGCAACCCCTGGGCCGGTGACGATTAAATGTTGTTTTACTGATTACGCGAGGGCGGGTTTTGGGCATCGGCCTGATCGTGATATCGGCGCACGACGCGGGCCATGAAATACGCCAACACGTACAGCATCACGGATAGCGGCAGGCCGGCGATAAGCGCCCGGTTCAGGTCAATATCGAAGTTTGAAGTCGCGGAGTGTCTGGCCGGCGCCAGGGGCACCTGCATGTGCATGGCCACCGCCAGGGCCCACAAACCAATAAGAAATAGCAATGAACCCATTGTGACCATGATTGGTATTAAGATTTTATAAGAATCCGGCGCCCGTTTGGGCCGCTTGCCGCGCGGGATCGGCGGGGTGTACGTGCCGGGGGCGCGAATTTCCCGCGCTTCGGGAATATCCTCACTGTACCGGTTGGGCCTGGCCGCGAAACCAAGCGCGTCGGATTGCCGTTCCT
>JAJZCU010000323.1 GCA_021828935.1 Planctomycetota bacterium
AACGCGGAGGCTCCGGCATAAGCGGAATGAGATGCGCCGGAACGCGGCCGCGGCACAAGGTCGTCGCCTCAGCGGGATCATAAGAAATCAGCCGCGATTGTCCATTAAACATGGTCACAATTGACGCGGCCTGGTTATTTTCTAAATAATCAAGCACGGACGTCCAGATGGCGTCGACGTCAACAGCCGCGGGTGCTCCCGCCACCTGCTCCTGTGCCTGCTTTTGCCCCTGCCCCCGCTTTTGCGATTCCAGCGCATCGAGCAAATCATCGCCTGAATTTGAATTCTGGGCGGTTCCGTGTCCGCGGTCCGCATCGTCGTGAGCCGCTAAATGCCCGCCGGTACTGCCAGAATGCGCCGGGCCGTTAATGTCCCGCAGGTGCGGGCGGCCGGATACCGGCGCCGATTCGGGGTCGTGCATATCGGTAGGCCGGTGATGTGGAGTGCCATTGGCGTTGCCGTTGTCGCGCACCAGCGCCGCGGCATGGCCGCCGGTTCCATTGGCTGTAGTCGCCGGGCCCTGCCGGAAGCTTTGCAGCACTTCGCCAACGGCATTTTCGCTCAGTGATTCATTTTTTTTTTGCACGCCGGCGGCATCGCGTGCGCTACCCGCACTTTTCGCGCCGGCATCGCCGGACGTAGCGCCCTGCATTTGCTCCCGAATAGTGCTGAACTGCTCAGCGAGCGCCAAACGCACGATCAACGCATCCAACAGCACCCGGCCCATGGTACTCACGCGCACGTTGCGCATGGTCTGTTCACACAGCGCTATGTGATGCACCAGCGTGGGGGCGTCAAATCGCGGCGCCAGTTTGCCAAACAACGCCTTCATTTCAGCCGGCACATCCAATAGCGCGCTGTCGGCGCCGCACAGATTGGCCACCATCACGTTGCGCAGGGCGTCGACCAATTCGCTAATAAGTTGCTCCGGCCCCTGCCCCTTGGCCAAAAGATTTTCGGTCAGCGTCAGGGCCTCGCCGGCCTTGCTGTCCGCCAAAGCCTGCACCAATTCCAGCACCGCGGCGATCGGTGGTTTGCCAACCAAATCATCAAGCAGCTTTTCAGTGATGTGCGTTTCACCCAGCGACAGCACGCGGTCCAGCAGCGAAAGCGCATCGCGCATGGAACCATTGCCCAACCGCGCCACCCGGAACAAGGCCGCTTCATCCGCGTCGATCTTTTCCTGCCGACACACGTCGGCCAAGTGCGCCGCGATGCGGGCGGTGGGAATGTTCTTAAAATCATACCGTTGGCAGCGGCTTAAAATGGTGGCCGGCACCTTGTGTACGTCGGTGGTGGCAAAGATGAATTTTACGTGATCTGGCGGCTCCTCCAACGTTTTAAGCAACGCGTTGAACGCGGCGCCCGTGAGCATATGCACTTCATCAATAATGTACACTTTATAAGGCGAATGGCTGGGCCGCACGCCGGCGCTTTGTCGCAGATCTCGCACTTGGTCCACGTTGTTGTTGCTGGCGCCGTCGATTTCAATGACGTCCATTTCCTCCCCGCGGGCGATGGCCTTGCACGTTTCACACACGCCGCAGGGTTGGCCATCTTTCACGTTTGGGCAGTTAATGGCTTTGGCCAAAATGCGGGCGGCGGAGGTTTTGCCCACGCCCCGTGTTCCGGTGAATAAAAAGGCGTGGGCCAACCGATTGCCGGAGACCGCGTTCTTCAGCGTTTGCGCAACGGGTTCCTGGCCGATGAGTTCATCGAAATTCTGCGACCGATACCGCCGCGCCAAAACTGTGTACCCTTGGGCCATGGTCACACTATAGCCGAGAAAAACTGGAATGGTAAGTCCGGGGCTGGCACTTTTTAAGAAAGCGCCGGCCTCTGAACCGCGTGGTTTTTTATGGCCCATCTGGGATAAACATCGCAGCGGTATACCCGCGCCTGCGGCTGGACGGGCGCGACCAACGGTCGCGGCTTTATGGGCGGACGCCCTCCACCGGCATTGTGCTGCGAAAGCTAATAAAAATCAAGCCATCGTAAATGAGTTTTAATCCACCGCCGATTAAGAACGGCAGGCTCCACAGGCTGGGGTGTGCCAAAAACACGCCGGTAAACAGCGGGCCAACCGCCGCCCCCACCGAGCGCACCACGTTCGTAATGCCGTTGGCCGCGGAACGTTCATCCGGATGCACCACGGCCATGGTATAGGCCTGGCGCGTGGGCACGTCCATTTGGGAAATTGAAAACCGCAGCAGCAACATCAATACGGCCAGATAAACGTTGGGCATCAGTGGCACGAGCATGAGCAGGATATTTGACGGAACATGCGTGAACACCATCGTGTTCAACAGGCCGATGCGTTTGGCGATGCGCGCCGCCAGCAACGCCGAAATTCCTGCCAATATATTACAGCCGAAGAAAATATCGCCCAGCACGCCGGGATTCACGTGAAACTTTAAGTGGAACCATTCGGCAATCAGGGCCTGCATAATCAGCCCGCCGCCCAGGGCGTCCAGGGTGAACAGCGCGGAGAGCTTCAGCACAATGCCGCGCGAAGCGTGCAGCCCCATGCGCCCGGCCTTGGGCTGATTTTCCGCGCGGGGTGGCGCCTCGGTGCGGCGCGATAAAAACAGATAAACAATGATCATGGCGCCAGCCAGCGCCGCATACATGATTGGCACGCAACGGTAACTGGTAACCGTTGACACCCGCCTGGAGCGCAGCAGTTCCACCAGGTTTCCCGCCGCCAGCGCGCCCGTGGCCGTGGCGACCGATCCCGCAAGGTGATACCACGCCAGCAGGCCCGTGCGGCGGTCCGCGGGCGTCTGTGCCGATAACGCCGCCTGTTCAATGGGAAGAAATGGTCCAACGTCATTGCCCGTGGGGCTGACAATGCCAATGATCGCCGCCAGCAGCAGCACCCAATAGACGCCAGTAAGCGCAAACGCCACGCCCGCCAAAAGCATCAGCAGGCCTGAACCGATCAGCATGCGTTTGCGCCCGATGCGGTCAGCCTGTGTCGTGACCCACAGGGAAACGCCGATGTCGCCGGCCAGAGCCAGCGTTAATAATAATCCCGCATAAAATTTGGGCGTGCCAATTCTAACCAGGTAAACCACCAGGATGATGGAAAGGGCGCCGTAGGCGAACATGCGTAAAATACGCGTGATGAATATCCGCACGATGTCCGGCGATAAACTACGCGGGGATGCTTGCTGTGGGCCTGCTTCCGTCATGCCTTGGAATCCGGCCGCTTGGCGCGCCGCCGCGCCGGAAGTGTCCTGCGCAAGCGATGCAGAACGGCCCGCACCTTCCAGCGGCGGTGCAATTGCCGCAACGGGGCGTCATCGGGGGCAATATCCAGCGCTTCTTTTAAGTAATGACGGGCGCGGGGGTAATCATGCTGCGTCATATACGCCAGCGCCAGGTTGTACATGGCCAGCATGTATTTTGGCTGGGCGGCCAGGGCCTTGCGGCATTCCTGAATGCCCTGGTCAATGCTGCCGCGCAACAGCAGCGTCACGGCCAGATTATGCCGGGCGTCCACATTTTTAGCATTCATTTCCAGCGCCCGCTGAAACGCGGTCTGAGCGCCAGGCAGTTGGTGCAGGTCCATTAACAAATTACCCAGTTCCAGCAGCACCGCTTCATCAAGTTCCTGCCGGCCGGATAGTT
>JAJZCU010000324.1 GCA_021828935.1 Planctomycetota bacterium
TCACCCAGCCGGCGGGGTTGTAGCCGGTGAGCGTGACCAATACCAAGGCGGTGGCGGCGGGGATTGTATTGGCCGGGCGCGACCACGGCTGGCCGCCGTTGGTGCCGACATCCACATTGGCGATGGTACGGTCGGCATTATCAAAATATGCGGCCACGTAACTTACGCGGGCCAGCACGCCGCTGGTGGGCGTGCCCAGGGCGCCGGTGGCGGTGGTGGCATCGGTGTTGAAGCGGTGGCTGGTGATGGTTTCGATGGTGTTGGAATCGCCGTCAAAGATGTTCTGCGTTTGCGTGAGCACCACATCATTGGCCACGCTGGAGGCGGAAGCGTAGTCCATGCGGAAATTTTGTTCGAAAAAGGGCAAAATTGCGAAGGTTGGGCTAGCGACCTTATTGAACTTCCTCAGCGAAACGGTATTGGACGCCGCGGATCAGGGCCCAGCATTTGGCCCCGTACGTAGGGGATATCTCCAGGAGTAGGAGCTGCGAATTGCGCAACTCCGCGAACCACTCCAAGACCCGTGCGTCCATATCCGCCTCGCGGCACGCAAGGCCCAGCTCGGCGTCGGTAGCATTTCTCACATCTTTTACCTCGATCTCAAACACGATGTTTCCCTCGAAGAACTCCTCCAGCACCAGGCGCTCCACGCCCAGCAGCTGCAGCTCGACCGGGCGACCGTCTTCCATTTTAAACGTTAACGTTGCGTCCGGCCTCGAAACCGCATCCGGGCGATGCATGCAAATGCCCGTGAAGCTCGCGTCATGCACGTCCGGTTCGCGAAGTACGCCCTCCGAGTCCCATTTTGCTGCTTGCACGGCTGCGCTCCTCATTCGGGCTTCGGATCCGCGGGGGTAACTGGGCGGCCGATGCCGCGATTATCCTGTGTGGGCCGCCCACCGCCCGGCGGACGGCTCCAGTCGTGCGCGTGCGGGCAACCTTGTTCGTGGTCGTGGTCCATGTCCACGTCGGTTTCAGGAAACCCGTCGGGACCATACCGCCTTACCTGTTTAAGATTTCCGCTCGCCGTGCGAGTCGTCACAGTTGACCCCGGAACGCCGCGAAAGGGCGTCGACACCTCGTGGGCCAGATTCCCCGCTTTGTTTAACAACCAATCTCCGGCAGCGGCGAGCCCGTGCGCGACCGCTTCGGTGCCCTCCACCACACCAGCCCCCGCCACCGCGCCGACGGCGGCGCCGCCGACGGCCCCCTCATAGCTCCCGGCCCCGGCGCCAACGATGGTTCCACCGCCCGGCTCCACGACGGTGCCGGCGGCGCCGCCGCCAAAAAAGCCCAGGACTCCGCCGATAGCCCCGCCGACCAGCGCCCCGCCCCACCTGGCGACACCCTTCGCCGACAAGCCGCTCGGGTCCAGCTGCGTCGCCGGGCCCGACAGGGCGAGCCGATACCTGCTCCCCCCGTTGATATACCCCATCGGATCCTGCTCCACCCAGTTGCCCAGCGTCGGCGAATAATCTCGGTGGCGGAAGAGGTAGAGGCCGGTGATGGGGTCTTGGCGGCCCCCTTGGTGCATATATTGCCACGCAAATCGATCGGTGGTGGGGTTCCAGTTGGCGTCGAGGACAGTCGCCACGCCGTAGGGCGTGTACACGTAACGCTGGACGACGCCCCATGTGTTCGTGCTGGCGTTATATCCTATTAGCGCGGTAACGTTGTAATTGGCATCGAACTGCGTGTAGATGCGAGCGTCGGGTTGAGTCGTGCCGTTGATGCACGTGTCAGGCACGAAGGCGGCGTCGGCGTTCGCCCACGCGGCAGCGCGGGCATAGCACCGTCCATTTATGGCGGTGCCCCGTTCCACATTCATGTGCGTCGCGGCGGCGCCGACGGCTGGCGCGCGGCACCCGATGCGCGGGGGGCAATTATCAAGATGTCAAAGAACCGTCTCATCATACTCGGCCCCCGCATGGGCGACAAGCACGACACAAAAAAACGCGACCAGAGAACGGCAATTGCCGCCAAATTCTAATGCGTGGCTTCCGCATCGCCGCCAGCTTTTGCGCCCAAGAGCAGGACGCCATGAAGGCGGGCGGCCCGGGCTTGGATCTCTGGCCAGGTCGTTGTTCCAGGCCATCCGTCGGCCCCAAGAAATGTCATGAAGTCGCGCATCGCCGCTATTTCCTCTGGCTCGAACTCCTTGGCAAACGGCGCAAAATCTAGTAGCTCGTCGGTGTAATAGTCGAGCAACCCGCCCAGCACGTCTGATTTTTTCTCAACATATTCCATCTGGACGAACTTGGCGTCCAATTCCTGCGCGTTCACGATCAGACGTAATTGCGAGGTTAACAGTTTTCGAAATGTAGTTGGCTCGTCCAAGGGCCACCTCGGTAGCGGAGCGGTCTCGCCGCCAAATCGGTCAGTGTAACGTACATAACCGTCCGGAGAGCTTTTCTCGGGCACCGCAGCTCCGTGCTGCACCGGGTCCATCTCGCGGACCTGCCGCCCGGGGTTCGTCGGGTCCGTGTACACGCGTCCATCGCCCCTCGCGGGTTTTTCCGGCCAGTTCCTGTAGTCCGGCGGCAGATCGCCAATGCATTTAACGTTGCCCGCTTTCGTTTTATGGCTCGACGGCTTTGCCGACGTTCGGCCGCGGACGCATATTCTGGCCGTCGCCGCGGCAACTCCCAATCCAGACAATCTAGCCTTCGCTGGCCGCAATCGCTTCCGCAATGTCGGCGTCGGCCGTAGCGTAGTTCAGGCCGCAGCCGTCGCCCAATACCGCGAGGCAGTTCGTCGTGTTCATCGCCTCCGAAAGGATCGGCCGAATGCCCGCGGAAAAGTCGGTCGCGTCTGACGTCGCGTCAGGCATTTTCGAAAGGTCGGAGGCAGGCGGACCACCCGAAAATATCCAAACCTCGTCAAAGCCCGTGAGGAGGGAGTCGTCAAGACCGCGCTGTAGAGCCCTAGCGGAAACACAAACGTTTTCGCCAATTACTTCATAGGGCACACGGTGGAATTCAAGCGCGTTACAAAGGCCATCACGCGAGCTCGCGCTGTCGATGCTGCGCATAACGAAAACTGAGTCGTGAAAGCGCGGCAGCCGCAGGAGGCTCGCCAGCGCGCCAGCAACGCTCCCGTTCGGGGCCATGCCGTGTTTTAATAGGGACATCTTTTCCTACTCACCTGGCTTTATCGGCCGGCCGCATTGGCGAGGCTTTGCCTTTGACCAATCCCAATCGTGCGCGTGGGGATCGCCGGCCCCGTGATCGTGGCCAAAATCGTAATCCGTTTTTGCCTTTCCGTCGGGCCCGTAATCTCGGATCTGGCCTTTCCCGCCGCCATAGTCTTTCGCGGCGCTGGTGTTTGGAGGCCCGTTCGCCGGTAAATCCCCGGCCCTCGCCGTCTTTTGGCCCGGCGCCGCCATCTCGTGATGGACGATTATCGCCCCGATTATCGCTGCCGGAACCACCACTTCCGGCGCGAGCAGGCCGCTGGCCACCTCCGCCGCGCCCGTCAAAAACAGCCCCCAATCGATTCCGCCGGCTGCCGTCACCGCGCCACCGGCGATCGCGGCCCCGGCCTCGCCGCTCGGGTCTGCCATTGCGGCCGGATTGGCAACCTCCGCCTGATACCTGCTCCCCCCATT
>JAJZCU010000325.1 GCA_021828935.1 Planctomycetota bacterium
CCGACCTGCCACTGCACGCGCAGGCGCAGATCCTTGCGTCGCAGGCCGTCCACACGGGCCTCGAAGCCAATTTCCCAGCGTTCTACATTGGGCGTCCAGCGCACCATGGCAACGTGACTTGATGGCACAACTTCCATCCACACCGTTTGCCAGATGCCGGTGGTGCGCGGATACCAGATGGAATGGGGATTTAGTTGCCAATCTTGTTTGCCGCGGGGCTTGGTTAAATCCTGCGGGTCATCTTCAGCCCGGACCACTACTTCCTGCGGGCCCGATTCGGTGAGAAATTCCGTGACGTCCACGCGCATGGGCGTGTAGCCGCCCTCATGCCGGCCGGCGGCTTTGCCGTTAATCCATACGGTTCCGCAGTAATCCAGGGCGCCGATGTGCAGCACCAGGCGGTCGGTTTTGTTCATGGCCGGGCGGTCAAAGGTGCGGCGATACCAGCACGCGCGGTAGAAGCCGGTATTGTTGATGCCGCTGAGCGGAGTTTCGGGGGCAAAGGGTATAAGAATGCGTTGGTTGAACTGGACGCCGGAGGGGTCTGTGATCTGCCCCTCAACATCAATCGCGAAGTCCCAGCGGCCGTTGAGGCACGTCCAGTGTTCGCGTTGCAACTGCGGGCGCGGGTAGGCGTTTTCGTTGGGAATGCGTTCCGTCGTGTTTTGGCCGTTGCCGCCGTCCATGGGCCATCTCCTGGCAGGATGCAGTTTTCACAAACTATGGGTCAAGACCACGCACGCCCGCAGAACCAGCGATGAGCCATCTCTGCCACAGCGTTCGGGCTGCCTTGGGCGAATTTAGACGCCTTCGGCACATGGGTTACTTGTATTCCACCGCCGGACTAATGTCCAATGGGAGGATAAAATTGTAATTTGAACCCTCTGGCGGATTGGTTCAAATGGACGTTGCGTTCCGGCGCCTACGCGTTCGGCGACTTTTCGGGCGTTTTATTGATTCCTTGCGCCCGATGGCTTTTTGGTGTACCATCGGCGCGTTAAGAACGTCGTTTGCCATTGACCTTTTCACCGGAGCAGCATGATGCCGTCAGAAAATTCTTCGACCAACAGCGCCGATTCTTTTAGCGCCCCGGCGGAAATTGACACCGCACTGGGCAAGCGCAGTATTTACCGCCTTGAGGCGTTACGTAGCGTTGGCCCGGTTGATCGCCTGCCATATAGTATTAAGGTGCTGTTGGAGGCCTGTCTGCGGCACATGGACGGTAAATTGGTCACGGCGGACGATGTTCGCGCGGTGGCCACCTACGACGCGCGCAAGCCGGCCAACGTCGAAATTCCGTTCATGCCAGGTCGCGTGGTATTGCAGGATTTCACCGGCGTGCCGGCGGTGGTGGATCTGGCGGCGATGCGTTCAGCCATGGTGCGTCTTGGCGGCGATCCGCAAAAGGTCAACCCGTTGGTGCCCTGCGATCTGGTCATTGATCATTCCGTACAGGTGGATGCTTTTAACAGCGGCGCCGCACTGACCATTAACAGCAAGCTTGAATTTGAACGCAATACTGAACGGTACGAATTGCTGAAGTGGGCCCAGAAGGCGTTTAACAACTTTCGCGTGGTGCCGCCAGCCACGGGCATCGTGCATCAGGTGAATTTGGAATATCTAGCCAAGGTGGTCTGGGATCACCAGGGCGTGCTGTACCCGGACAGCTTGGTTGGAACAGATTCGCATACGACCATGATTAATGGGCTGGGCGTGCTGGGGTGGGGGGTGGGCGGCATTGAGGCTGAGGCCGTGATGTTGGGCCAGCCGATTTATATGCTGCTGCCGGAGGTGGTCGGGTTCAAGCTGACTGGCAAACTGCCGGAAGGCGTGACGGCAACCGATCTGGTGCTGGTGGTAACGCAAATGCTGCGGGCCCACGGCGTGGTCGAAAAATTTGTGGAATTTTACGGCCCCGGCCTGGCCGAAATGCCGGTGGCCAACCGTGCCACGATTGCCAACATGGCGCCGGAATATGGCGCCACCTGCGGCTTTTTCCCGGTGGACCAGCAAACGTTGGCTTATATGCGCCTGACCGGGCGCGATGAAAAACTGGTGCAAACCGTTGAGCAATACTGCAAAGCGCAGGGTCTGTGGCGCGATGAATCGCACCCCATCGTATACAGCAGCACGCTGAGCCTGGACCTTTCCACCGTTGAGCCGTCATTGGCCGGACCGCGCCGGCCGCAGGACCGCGTGCCGCTGGCGGCGATGCGATCGCAATGGCGGCAAGATTTGTCATTAATTTATGGTAAGACCGCGCCCACCAAAGCCTCCACCACGCAAAGCTGGGAAGGCGAAGGCGGCCCGGCGGCGGGGCGCAAGGCGGCGATTAATGGCGGCGGCGGCGGCGGCACGGCGGTGGCGCAGGCCGGTGCGGCTGCCGACCCGGGATTCCAAGGCGTGAGCGTAAGCGTGGACAACCAGACGTTTCCGCTAAAGCACGGGGCCACGGTGATTGCCGCGATCACCAGTTGCACCAACACGTCCAACCCGGGGGTGATGCTGGCGGCGGGATTGCTTGCCAAAAAAGCGCGGCAGCGCGGCCTCACGCGCAAACCGTGGGTGAAAACGTCGCTGGCGCCGGGCAGCAAGGTGGTCGTGGGTTATCTGCAACAGGCCGATGTGTTGAAATCATTGGAAGAATGCGGGTTTTATCTGGTGGGCTTTGGCTGCACGACATGCATTGGAAATTCCGGCCCGCTGCCGGAGCCCATCAGCGAGGCAATTAATAAAAATGACATTGTGGCGTCGGCGGTGCTGTCGGGCAACCGCAACTTTGAAGGGCGCATCAGCCCCGACGTGCGGGCCAACTATCTGGCTTCGCCGCCGCTGGTGGTGGCCTATGCGCTGGCGGGCACCGTGGACATTGATCTGCAAAAAGACCCATTGGGCATGGATTCGCAGAACCAGCCGGTCTACCTGCGCGACATCTGGCCCTCTGAGGCCGAAATTCAGGCCGCCATCAGCCACGCCGTGCGACAGGAGCAGTTTCACAAGGAATACGCCAACGTCTCCGAAGGGTCTGAAGAATGGCGGCAAATCCAGGTTGAAGCCTCCGCACAGTTTGCCTGGAAGCAGGCCAGCACGTATGTGCAGGAGCCTCCGTTTTTCGTGGGCATGTCGCCGAAGGTCGGCGAAATAACGCCGATTACCGGCGCCCGATGCCTGGCGTTTCTGGGCGATTCAGTCACCACCGACCACATCAGCCCGGCTGGCTCTATTAAGAAAGACACGCCCGCCGGCAAGTTTCTGCTGGACAACCACGTTCCGGTAAGCATGTTCAACCAGTATGGGGCGCGGCGCGGCAACGACCGCGTGATGACCCGCGGCACATTCGCCAACATCCGCGTGCGCAACAAGTTGGCGCCCGGAACTGAAGGCGGCTTCACCACTGATTTTACGGACGGCAAGGTAAAGTTCATTTATGACGCTGCCCAGAAGTACAAGGAAGCGCAACTCCCGCTGGTGGTGCTGGCAGGCAAGGATTACGGCATGGGTTCCAGCCGCGATTGGGCGGCCAAGGGCACATTTTTGCTGGGGGTGCGGGCGGTGATTGCCCAGAGCTTTGAGCGTATTCACCGTAGTAATTTGGTG
>JAJZCU010000326.1 GCA_021828935.1 Planctomycetota bacterium
GTGGGCGCAGGCGGATACCGCGTGGGCAGATCATCCAGTGGGCGCACCTACCGGTCATTTAATGTGGCGGGCACGGGCCTGCGCTACGTCCGCTACAATTCCGCGGGCCATCCCACTTCGCACCCGCGCCACGCCCTGCCGCCGAGCCACCAAAACGCGCCCAACACCAAAGCCGGTTGCGGCTGCGGCTGCGTCACGCTGTTCCTGATAATCCTGGCGCTTCTGATGGCCATCTCCGCGGTGGGCAAATAGCGGGGAGCGAGCGGGGGCTGGGCGGCGAAAAACCTAATCCATACTTCATCCATGCCAGATTCCAGCGCGGCTCCAACATGATTCACCGCTGATTATGCCGATGGGGGACCAAGTGGATAGCCCAAGCCCGGCCAACGGAGCCATGAGCAACGGGCAAGGGGCCCAAAATCATTTTCCACTTCGTCGTATCCGCGTTCATCCGCGCCATCCGCGGTTCTGCTGGACGCGACGGCAGATTGCAGTGCGGCTCCGATCTATGGACGTAGCTGGGATAAACTAATGTTGATTTCTGCGAAATATCGCCTTGCGAAATCTGGGTAACGACAAGCGTTGGAAACGGAGGCTACATTCTTTTGGCCCCGCCCGGGGCTGGAGCAGCCGCAGGTGAAAATCTTATTTTTTCGGCGCCGTGCTTTACGGTCCCCAACATATCCGCGTTCATCCGCGCCATCCGCGGTTTAATTCGTCGCCGTGGTGATCTGTGTCAAGCTGCAGGCGCCGCGCATGGGCGGAGTCGCAGGGCCGCTCCATTTCCCCAGCGGCGCCCTCAGCCCGGGCGCATCTTTTCACCCGGTGCCCCTTACGCTATGATGCGACCATGATCCTCCAAAGTCGCCTGCTTTACTGCCGGCCCTTTGGCTAAACCCGCAGGAATTGACGGATACTCATGGCTCAGGCAGACATCAGCATTATTACCGAACAGCAATTGCCCGCCATCGTGGAATTGTACAATCATGTATTCCGCCCGCCTGAAAATATGGATTACTTCCGCCGCCGTTTTCAGGGCCGTTACAATGTGCTGGTGATGCTGGCCGCGCTGGACAATCGGCCCGTGGGCTTTGTCATTGGCTTTGAACTTAAACCGTTTGTCTTCTACACTTGGCTGATGGTCGTGGCGGCCGATTTCCGCCGCAAAAGTATTGGCCGCCAACTCATTGAATCACAAAATGAATGGGCCCGAAACCACGGTTACGAATTCACCCGCTTTGAAGCCCTGAACCGGCATCGGCCCATGATCTCGCTGGCCATTGACACCAGTTACGATATTGTCGGCACCCGGTGGGACGCCGTGCGCAGTGATTTGCTGATACAATTTGAAAAAGCCCTGGGCGAGCCGGGGCATTAACATGCCTGCCCATGCCCCAATGCCGGCGTTTCAGCAACGCTATGAAGCGGTGTTGTCCGCCCTGCGGCGGCCGCGGGCGTCGGGGCTGCTGGTGCTTTCGTATCGCCCCGCCGGCGGCGCCCGGAAATACCGTCGCGATCTGCGCCCCGGCGAGATCATTTTTCTTGCCAATGAACATCATGTCAAAGACGTGCCGGCCATGCGCGCGGCGCTGCATGAAGGCCCCGCGAATTTGACCGCGGTTATGGCCTCGGGCCACGTCGTGCATTTCCGCTTGCCCAACGCCGGCGCCCTGCGCGGCGCCTGGCTCAGGCCCGTTGCCGCCGGTGTCCCGCTGCCTCTTAACCCGCTGCCCACGCCCCGGCGATTATTCCGGCTGCATTGGTGGCCCCGCGGCGGAAATCTTTCCTCCCGCCGCCGCGTCACATTCTGGCAGTGGCGGTGGGACGGCGCCGCCATTGAAGATGAAAAATTTAAGATGCTCGGCGCCGGCCACCGCCTGACCCTTCACATCACGTTGCTGCGCCTCACGCAGCCACCAAAAGCTCTTGTGGAAACAGACTCCGCGCCCGCGCGGCCCGCCCACTGGACTGTGCGCCTTGCCGTGACTTCCAATCGCGACGCCGCGGGCTTCGTGCTCACCAAGCTGACGCGCCGCACGGGCAATCGCCGGTTTACGCTGCACCGCACCGGCAACCATCTGCTGCGCACCACCGGCAGGACGCCAAAGCAAGGGCCGCACCCGTACATTCCGCGCGGTTTTCCCGCGACGGCAGGTTTCATCACCGTTGATAACATACTTCCCCGCCTGGCGCTGCCCGCCTTGGCAGCCGCACTGCCGCACCGCGCGGGCATCGTTTTCCCGCTGGCTATTCTGGGCACGCGCCACCTGAACACCCACGCCGGCTATGTGCTGCAAACGCTTGGCCGGCACGAGCGCGTGATCGGCGGCGTGGCCACCAGGCTTTGGACCATTCGCCTGCTGCGCTACGGCGCCCCCCGCGGCGACTTTTACGTGCGCCATTATCACTTAATCGCCGCCCGTCCCGCCCATGGCCCCGCCGCCATTGGCATCAATCGCTGGGCCTGGAAAGCCGCGCGCAAGGCGCAGCATGAGCAACCCGCCGGGCATGGCAATTAATTATTTTATATTGCACAGGTCATAGGTTGCCCGCAGTGCCTCCAGCGGCTCGGTGGTCGGCACAAATTCATGCCCCACAAACACGCCGCGCCCGGTGGTCGCAATGGCCCGGCAAATCGCCGGATAATTGAGTTCCTGATCGCCATGCAGCTCATTTCTGCCCGGATTGCCCGCGGTGTGATAGTGTCCGATGTATTCCGCGTACTGCCGAATCGTGCGAATAATGTCCCCTTCCATAATCTGCATGTGATAAATGTCATACAGCAGCTTTACCCGCGGGCTGTCTACCCCCCGGCACACTTCCACGCCCCAGGCCGTGTGATCCGCCTGATACCCTTCGTGGTCAACTTTGCTGTTAAGCAACTCCAGCAGCAGCGTCACGCCCTTTTTTTCAGCGTATGGCGCAATTTTTCGCAGCCCCTCCACCGTCATGGCAATGCCCTCCTGGTCGGTAATCTCCGGCCTGCGCCGCCCGCTGAAGCAGATCAGCCCGGCAATGTTATGACGCGCGGCGACATCCACCGATTCGGCCAGTTCATGCTCGATGCGGGCATGATTTTCCCGCCGATTCAGCCCCTCTTCAATGTCGTTGTGACCCACGCAACTGGCGATCACCATGCCATGCCGCGCAGCCACCGCGGCAATATCAGGAAAATCCGCCTCGCGCTGCCAAATGTCAATGCCCTCATAACCAATCTCCGCCGCGGCTGTAACCAACGAATGCAACCCAATTTTATGACGAAACATGGGATAACAAATGGCTTGACGAATGGGCATGGTAGAAATCCTTGCATCACATGATAACGTGAGCGATCTTACCACGCGGAGGCATTTCTTTCTGCCTGGCAAACCGCGCGAACCCACTACGACGGCCCATGCCTCGCCGGCCGCCTTGCACACCCCGAGGCCAATGCGCACATCGGGTCAGTCGGGCGTGGGTTATTGTCCGGGCGACGTTGCAGCTGCGGCTGCGGACACGTTCTTTTAACATTAGCTTGTTCGTTCATATAATCACAAAATGATGTGCTATTATACGGCCAGTGAAAAAAACTCAGCCACAGGAGCTTGCCGCGGG
>JAJZCU010000327.1 GCA_021828935.1 Planctomycetota bacterium
ATGCCCCGACTCCATTTGCCGCACGCTTAGCAGGTATTTCTGTTGGGCGTCTGGAAACTCAAACGGTATCCGCGGGAAGAATAGAATATCCCCCGCCTCCAGCTTTCCCGCATACTCCGCCCGCTGCGCTTCCGACACGCCGCCGCTGCCCGGGTTCACTTCAACAACCGCCATTGAATCTGCTCCTGAAATGCTTGTCAGCCATACCCGCGGACGCCCGCCGTGACAAATCGTAGGCATTTTTGGGAAAATATCAAAGCCGGCGATAAAAGCGGGCGGTCCGGCCACTCACCGGCGCCAGGCGAATGGCGGTTTAAGCCGCCGCTTGCTGCCGGTTTTCCGCGTGTTGCTTCAGTTCTTCTATGCCACGGACAATATCCGCCGCCGTTTGAAAGGGCGGCGAACTGTCCGTTGGCGGGCGTAAAATTTGTTCCGTCAGGTGCTTTAACGCCTTGGCTTCGGGGCTGTCCGGCCGGTATTCCAGAAGTCCGCGCAGGTCCGGGTTGCTGGTGGGGCGGCTGATCTGCACCGCCAGATAAAACAGATCTACGGCTTTGTCCACCTTGCCGTACGCGCCGTTCATAATCTGCGACGTCACCAAGCCCTTGGTCATCATGGCGCCAAGCATTTTTTGAATCTGTGACGTGTGCATCATTTCTTCAAACAATGTGGCCAGCAACGAATTATCAGGAAATTTTTCAGTGGTGCGCACCGCGGAGCCAAAATCAACAAAGCAGACCCCGGCCGGCGTGATGACCACGTTGTCCAGGCGTAAATCCAGGTGCATCACGTCGGCGTCATCATGCAGCACGCGCAGCATATCCGCAAACTGCCAGGCAAAATCAAGCTGCGACAGCCGCCGGCCCCCATTTCGCAGCCAGTTCATATGAATCGTGTGTACCAGGCCGTTGGGTTCGCGTTCCGATCTTAATAACCGGGGCACGCGCGCGCGGTACGCCTCCGGCAAGTCCCGCTCCAGAATCTTCAGCATGGCGGCCTCGCGCGTGAGAAACACCGGGAAAATTTTTTCCGTAAATTTCCGCGCCCGCCGGGCTATTTCATCCGCCGCCAAATCAGGGAAACGATGTTTAAGCCGCGCTTCCACCCGTTGGCTGCTGGGCACCTGTTTCTTGACAATGTAGTCCTTTTCCCCGGGCGGCCGCATTAATTCCACCTGATACGTAAACCGCTCGGTCATTTCACCGGGTTCAATGAGCAGCACTTTGCGCAACGCCGCGACATACATTCGCTGGCCGAACAACCGAAAGCACCAGAACGCTCGTCCGGCTGACACATGCGTCATCGGCCGGTCCAGCACAAAGCACCCTTCCAGGTTCAGGCATTGCCGAATCTGCTCCTGAACTGCCGCGTTCCTCTGCGCGCACACCCACACTCGGCCGCCCCAGCGCAGACGCCGAAACAGGACCAACGGCTCGACCGGTTCCTTCACATGGGCGACCAACTCGTCGGTCTCTTCCGCCGCGGAGCCGTCGCCGCAGCCATTTTCGCAGAGCAACCGGAATTCAGAATCTTGTAAAAATACCGGCCGCAGCACATCCTGTGTGCGCAGCTTTTGCTCTGGCGGCCCGATGAATGGCAGGTCGCGGAACGTGTTCAAGATTTGGGGGGAAGGTTCAGCCCTCATCGGCCCCATCATACCCAGAGGCGGGTCGGTCGCATAGGGGCGCCCAGACCTGTCGCGGCGGGCAACGCGCTTTTACGGCCCGCCCAGCCCGTCCATGGACCATTTCTGTCGCAACTCTCTCTGCCGCATCATGATCGGCGCAACATTGGCATTGCGTGTCTCGGGTGGTTCACGGTACTGTTCATGGGTTCACCAGGAGCAAGAAACAATGTTAAGACGCCCCCTGGGTAAAACCGGGCTGCAGGTTTCCGTGCTTAGTTATGGCGCTTCGTCCCTGGGCGCCGTGTTTCATGCCGTCAACGAGGACGATGGCATCCGGGCCGTTCACACGGCGCTGGATTTGGGAATCAACTTTATTGATGTCTCGCCGTTTTACGGTTTAACCAAAGCGGAAACCGTGTTGGGCAAAGCGCTCAAAGGCGTGGCCCGTGACCGGTATATTCTGGCCACGAAGGCGGGCCGCTACGGCGCGGACGCATTCGATTTTTCAGCCCGCCGCGTGACTAAAAGCGTGGATGAAAGCCTGGCCCGGCTGGGCGTGGACCATGTTGACCTAATTCAGTGCCACGACATTGAATTTGGCGATCTGAAACAAGTGGTGGACGAAACCATTCCCGCGCTGCGGCGCCTGCGCGAAGCCGGCAAGGTGAAATTCATCGGCGTTACCGGCCTTCCGCTGCCGGCCCTGCAGTATGTGGTGGAGCGCACACACGTTGATACGATCTTATCCTATTGCCGCTATTCGCTGAACGACACGGGCTTGGAATCATTGTTGCCGTTGCTGCGCCAAAAGAACGTGGGAGTGATCAACGCTTCGCCGCTGTCCATGGGATTGTTGACCGACCGCGGCGCGCCGGACTGGCATCCGGCCGGGCCGGAAATTCGCGCCGCCTGCGCCGCCGCCGCCGAATTGTGCCGCCACCGCGGAACTGATATCGCCAAATTGGCCGTGCAGTATTCCGTGGCCTGCCCGGAAATTGCCACCACACTGGTGGGCACCGCCAGCCCGGAATACATTCGCAATAATATCCAGTGGTGCGAACAGCCCATGGACGGCGATCTGCTCCACGACGTGCTGGAAATTCTGAAGCCCATTGCCAATAAAACCTGGCCCAGCGGCCGGCCGGAGAATAATTAACGGCGCCGGCGGCGCGGCCGGCGGCAGAAATTTTCCAGCCCCGCGCGCACACCGCCATGACGCCCTTTCGTGAACGCTAAATACGGAACACCCAGCCCTCATGCAAACACTGGTATTAGAAAAACCCGGCGAATTTTCCCTCGGCCAGCGGCCGGAACCTGCCATGCCTGGCGCCGGCGAGGCCCTGGTCCGCATCCACCGGATCGGCGTCTGCGGCACAGACTTGCACGCATTCCGCGGCAAACAACCATTTTTCACGTATCCACGCGTGCTTGGCCATGAATTGGGCGTGGAAGTGATGGCCATCGGCGTCAACGTAACAAATGTTTCCGTGGGCGATCATTGCGCTGTGGAACCATATCTGAATTGCGGAACGTGCATCGCCTGCCGCCGCAACCGGCCCAACTGCTGCACGCGGCTGCAGGTGCTGGGCGTACACATTGATGGCGGCCACGCCAGCCGCCTGCTGCTCCCGGCAAACAAGCTGCATCCGTCAAAAATACTCTCTTATGAACAATTAGCGCTGGTGGAAACCCTGGGTATTGGCGCCCACGCGGTGCAGCGGGCAGCCTTGGAGCCCAAGGAGAGCGTGCTGGTGATCGGCGCCGGGCCCATTGGCCTTTCTGTGCTGCAATTTGCGCTGGCCGCGGGCGCACGCGTGCTGGTGATGGACGCCAACGCCCGGCGGCTGGAATTCTGCCGCAGCCAATTTGGCGTACAAGACCGGTTCGCCGCCGGACCCGACGCCATTGAACAGATCAAGCATGCCACAAATGGCGACATGCCTACGGCCGTGTTCGACGCCA
>JAJZCU010000328.1 GCA_021828935.1 Planctomycetota bacterium
CCCACGTGGCGCGCTTGGCGCGAAGCACCACGCGGTCCGACCATCGCTTGGTTGCCTGTGCGCCGGCGCCCGTGTAATTAAAGGCCCGCGCCCAGGCATCTCTGCCCCGTGCCTGGCCTAAGCCCGCGAGGGTCTGCGGGAAATTTCCGCCGTGCCTCCGGGCGTAGGCTCGGCACCTTTTGACCAGGGCGGCCGCTTCCGCTTGCAACGGTGCGGCCGACAGAAAACGCCGATCAGCCGCCGCTGTCGTGTAGGTTCCCGCCGCCGCCCATAATGCAATCATAATCAAGCCGCCGATCAGAAAAAGGACCGGGCGGGACCGGCGTTTCACCGTCACCCGATCTTTTGGATTGCAGCGTTGCAGCGCCGCGCGGCGGCGTGCGAGCAGCAACGATCCCAACGTCGCCTCCGGGATCGCCCATGCTGCCGAACCAAGGGCGAACCCGCCGATACGGCGGCACAGGTTCCCGTACCACCATACCCAAGCGATGGCTGCAATCCGAAAAAGCAGCAGATGCTGGCGCTGGCCCGCGGGCGCAATTTGCGGCCGGGTTGGCTTTTGGACGACGTTCGAAACCGGTGAACCTTTTTCCATCGTGCGCTCCGAGTTATGGTCCGTGTCGCGCGCCCGCGCCAAGGGCGGCCGCTATTGCCAGACAAACTTCGCCCCGTTTTCAGGGAACTCTAGAAATCGCCATAAGGCATTGAAGCCCTTGGGCCGTTGGACGGGTACTCGCCGCCGGTATCGTGGAAAGGAAAAGGCGAAGTCGCGATCTTCCCAAAAGGTCACAGTGTCCGGTCGCCAGCCCGCAATGAACGAAAGCTGCACCCGCTGTCCCGTGGCAAGCTGGGCCTTAAAGGAATGCAACATGGACGTTGACTCTGGGCCCGGCCCGAAGCGACGCCGCGTGGTGTCCAAAAGGAAATTAAGAAACTGCACGTCGCTGTCGCTGGCAACCACCGCGCTCTCCTGCTGCCCACCGATGACAACGCGCGTAACAGGTATGGCAAACCCGGAATGGGTGTAAAGGCCGCGCCGCAGCGCCTCGCGCCAGCACCCTATGGCAGTGAGCCGCAAGAAGACCAACAAAATGCAGCCGGCGAAAATAAATGAGATCGACACTTTCTCGGGTTCAGTTAAAACGAGTCGGGGAATCTTGGTCATGGCGAAATTGCCCCAGTGGTGGATCGTACCCGGCCCATTTTTTCCGCGGGGGCCCTTGGGCCCCGGCATCCGTGGTCGGCTCATCCGAATGTTTCGTGCTTGAAGCCATCCGTCCATGTTTCATGGTGCCAAAACGGGTGGAAGCCGTGGTTTTTTTGCAAGTCATATCCGGCCCAGTAGGTTGGCGAGAGCCAGAGCCTGTAGTCAAAGGGCCTGCCAGCCGGGAATGAATAATAATCCCTTTGTTCCATCTTGATCCCGGTCGCGCTCCATGTGTAGCGACATGAGGCCGGAAAATGAATGACGCGACCGACGAGGCCCAGCGGTGCTTTTTTAACCGTAAGCGTCGCACCGGCGCTGTACCCGAAATGGGCGCCCCCAAGTGCAAAGATCAGGTCCTGAAAACTCGGGTAGTCGAGGTAATATTCCACATTAAACGCCTTGGGCCGCGCGGGCAGGACATGTCGTCCCGGCCCAAGCGTGATTGCCAAATTCCCGAAATAATCGCGCGCAGCATTCCGGTAGGGCGAGCTTTTCTTGATTTCCCCGGCGAATCGCTCGAAGGCCAGTCCCGCGTGCCCGGTGTTGTGGTAGGCCTGTGTCACGAACGCCGTCAGCAGCGCAGCGGCGAATTTATAGGAGCCCGAAAAAAAGCCACCACCGCTCCAATCAACTATCTCTGCGTTGAGCCTGCTCAGGTCGTGCCTTTGGCTAAACAGGCCAAGGGGGTCGGGGCGCGAGGCCGGTCCCGCCCCTTCTGTCGCATACCTGTTCCCCCCATCCACATACCCCAGTGAATCCTGTTCGATCCAATTGCCCAGCGTCGGCGAATAATCACGATTCCTGAAGTCATACAGGCCTGTTACTGGATCCTGCCTGCCGCCCTGGTGCAGGTATTGCCATGCGAATTGGTCGGTTGTTGGATTCCAATTCGCGTCGAGGACGGTGGCCACGCCGTAGGGCGTGTACACGTAGCGCTGCACGACGCCCCAGGTGTTGGTGCTGGCGTTATATCCTATTAACGCGGTGACGTTGTAATTCGCATCGAACTGCGTGTACACACGCGCGTTGGTTTGAATCGTTCCGTTGACGTACGTGTCCCGCAGGACCATGGCGTCAATGTACAGCTGCGACCAGACGTATTGGTGCGCGACATCAGTGGCCGCTGTGCCGTTCCAGCGGGTTTCCAATACCTGCCAGTTATTTGAATAATAAAGGTACTTTACGGTGCCTCCGGGAACGCCGTTGCCGCCCCGGGGGTAGCTTTCGCTGATGCGATAGCCCATTGCGTTATACGAATATTTGGCAATAATTTGGCCGGATGGATCAGTGACCTGCACTAGGCGGTTCCAATCGTCATATGTCAACGTGTTGCCGTTCTGGTCGGTGGTCATGTTGCCGCTGGCGTCGTAAGTCGGCGTGGCCGACGTTCCGCTGATTCCCGTGATTTGGTTTTGGCTGTTAAAATTCCGCGTCTGGGCCGTGCCATTCGTGGTGGAACTGCTCCAATTGCCCAGCGCATCCATGTTCCACGTTTGGCTTTGCGTGGCGGCGGAGATTGTATCGAGCGTGGCGCCATTGTTGCCGCTGGCGGAGCTGTTCGCGCAGTACAGTTTTGTCTGCGAGCGATCCGCTCGCGCTCCGAAGAACCCTTCCATACGCCGCGACCTCTGTGCGATGCCTGGACAATCCTATCACGAAACTGCGATGCGATATCGGCGAAGGGCCAAGACGGATCTTGCCGAAGATGACGGAGATAAATTAACCGATGTTTTTCGGACGTTGCAAGTGGGAAAAAAGAATTTCCTCAGACACGCACCGTCATGGGGCCGGCAGCGCGGCCGTAAGTGGTTGCGGAACAAGGGCCGGCGGCACGTTCGAGAAATCTTCCGGCCGCAGTATTGCGCGGGGTTCCGTGGCGGCGAAAACGGCGAAAAATTAACCCGAGCCCCGCGAGGCGGCCTCTCGGCGCGTGCCGGCGACGGCGTACGCAACGTCGTTGCGCGTCGTCGTCGCCGTTTCAATCTGTGTAAATCGGTGTAGATCTGTGGAAAAAAGTCGTCGTTTGCCTGCGCCTGGGCGGTCGCCGACGGGCGCGACCCGCGGTCGCGGCTTTATGGGCGAACGCTGCGCATCGCCGCGGCGATCTGTGGATACAAGTCGCCGTCGTTTACCAGCGACCGCGGCCCGACGGGCCGACCCGCGGTCGCGGGTTTATTTATGGGGGATCGCCGGCCCCGAAAAAAAATTGCCGCACCCCGCAAAAACGAAAGCCGCTGCGCCCATTGGCACCGTGCGGCTATTGGCTTACAATCCAACTCTTTGATATTTCCGGCAGGAGCACTGGTGGCAAATTCGGCGTTTGATCTGGTCATCGTGGGTTCGGGCCCCGCGGGGTATGGAAGGGTTCTTCG